>JAUCCO010000085.1:0-15232 GCA_034676125.1 Bacteroidia bacterium | reverse complement strand
CTCACTTTTCTTGTATTTTCAACAAGCTGAAAACATGATAATTATAGCGTAAAAAAGTTTAATTTGCTGACCTAATGGTCGAAAATGTACAAAGTTCGTGAAATAAGCTACTCTTCAAATACTGTTTCTATTCAGGTTTACCATATTGTTAATAGAAAAAGAATTATAGTTAGGCATATTGGCACTGCACATAATGAGCAAGAGAAGTCCGATTTATTAATTCTGGCTCAAGATTTTATTGTCAAATCATCCAACCAATTAAACTTATTTAAAACCAATCAACCTAGTAATATACTGAATCTACATCAGACAGAGTTTATAGGCATTTATTACAGCTTTTTTCATGAGATAATTTCAAAGCTCATTATTCAAATTGGATTAGACAAAATCAAAAATATTTTCTTGTTGGACTTAGTCGTAATGCGAATTATGGAGCCCGCTTCAAAACTTCGATCTATTGAATTAATTGAGCAGTATTTTGGAATTAAATATAGACGGCAAACCTATTATGAATCGGCCAAAGATTGGCTTTTATTGAAAACAAAAGTAGAGTCAATCGCAGTCGCCTTCGCCAAAAAATGTTATGGTTTTAGTTATGATATTTTATTCTATGATGTAACAACATTATACTTTGAATCTTTTGATGAAGACGAGTTGCGTAAAAATGGTTTTTCAAAGGATAACAAGTCTCAACAGCCACAGATTGTAGTTGCCTTAATGGTTACTAAAGATGGTTTTCCAATAGCTTATGAAGTGTTTTCTGGGAATACTTTTGAAGGGCACACAATTATTCCAGTAGTTAAAAAATTCATCAAGTCACATGCTGTAAATAACTTTACTGTTGTTGCTGATGCAGCAATGATTAGTTCTGAAAATGTGATACAGCTAAGACAAAATAATATTAACTATATTGTAGGTGCTAGGCTTGGGAATTTACCACAAAAAACTATAGATGAAATAGACTCAAAAATAATACGAGAAGATGGTAAAAACATTCGAATAGAAACAGAAAACGGCTATCTTATTTGTAGCTATTCATCGCTTAGATATAGAAAAGATAAGCATGAAATGGAGAAACAAATTGCAAAAGCAAATAACTTAATTGAGAACCCATCTAAAAATAAAAAAATAAAATTCACTACGTCAACAGGCCAAAAGATAGAACTCAACGAAAAGCTAATAAAAAAAACAGAAAAACTGCTCGGAATTAAAGGTTACTACACAAACCTAGAGGAGAGCATATTAAATAACTTAACCGTAATTGCTCGTTACCATGAGCTTTATAAAATTGAGCAAGCTTTTCGATTATCTAAAAACGACTTACAAACAAGGCCAATATTCCATTTTAAAGAAGAACCTATAAAGCTGCACTTATTAATTTGTTTTATGGCTCTGGTAATATCAAAACACATTGAACTACAAACAAATATTTCGATCAACAAATTTATTATGGAATCAAAAAAGATTACAGATGGCCGAATAATTAACAAAGTAACCGATAACGAAGTTAGATTAAGAGTTAATTTAACCAGCAAAATCATGGACATTTTGCAAAAACTAAACTTGCTGACCTAAAATGGACAAGTCAGGATAAATTAGGTGAAGGACTATTGGTAAATATCAACAAAAAAGCCGAATACTAATTGGTATTCGGCTTTTTTAACAATTTTGTAGTTGTTATTTTTTATTGCTAAACGAATAAAGTATGCCCAAAGATAATACTTGCGAATATTGCACATCTTTATCTTGGTCAAAATCATACAATAACACACCATTTAAATTGGTGCTTATATATTTATTAACCTTGGCTGTTAAACTCACATCTAACCTGCTTACAATATATTTAGAATCTAATCTTTCGTAATCTAATAATCCCATGTAACGAGATTTAAGTGTTACGTTTTTCATGATTTCCTTATCAAAGTTTAAAACCATTTGAAACACTACCTGATTACGCATATTATCACCACGTTTTACACCATATAACTCGTTGTGTTCTTTTTCAGTTGTTGCATAATTATCATACAGTTTTTGGTCAGTTACAAATGTTTGACGTAATGCACCCACACCAAATTGCGCACTAAAATAAGTAACAGGCTTGTATTCAAAACCCAATGCCTCAGTTAAATAACCAGGAGCTAAAAAAGCTGAGATACGTTTTGTAGTTTCTACTCCTGCAACACTTTTATATTCAAAACCAGCATCAAACTGGCTCATAAAGTTTAAGGAAGCAAACAAATTCCAGTGGTTAGATATTTTGCGGGCATATTTAGAATCGAAGAAAATACGGTCTGCATTTTTTCTTACATCTTGTCCTTCATTTTTAACTGTTCCGTACAACAATTGTAAATCATTGTTCCACTCGTTATTTTCTGTTTTTCTAACAGCCTTAAAGTTTAAAAATGTACCTAACGAAACTGAATTGATACCACCCGCTTTCCAGTTTTCGCTATAGCTGGCTTGAGTAATGTTTAATCCTGTTTGCAAGTTGGTTGTCCATAAACTTGGCTTTTTAAGATTTAATGAATCGGTTTGAGCAAGTACGCCCAATGGTAACATGGTTAATACCAGTAATTTTAACTTCATAATTTATTATTTAGGATTTACAGGGAGGCTGCATCGCCAATTTTTAACATTATTTTTAACTGCTGAATTACATAATCAATTTCCGCTTTTGTGTTTTTTGCACAAAACGAAAACCTTACCGCAGCTCTATCTTTACTAACACCAATGGCTTGTAAAACATGCGAACCAACATCACTGCCGCTACTGCAAGCACTTCCACCCGATGCACAAATTCCATCAATATCTAATTTAAACAATAACATTTCGCCAATTGGGCTTGGTGGAAACGATACATTTAAAACAGTGTAAGCTGAGCGCCCTTCAGCATCTCCATTAAATTTTACACCAGGAATATGAGCAGTTAATTGATTAATAAAATATGTTTTCAATTCTTGAACATATGCTGCATCTTGGGCTAAATTTGATAAACTTATTTCTAAGGCTTTAGCCAAACCAACTATACCATACACATTTTCGGTACCGCCACGCATATTGCGCTCTTGCGAACCACCTGTGATAAATGGATGTAACTTTACTGCATGATTTATATAGATAAAACCAACACCTTTTGGGCCATGAAATTTATGTGCAGCACCTGCAATAAAATGTACGTTTAGTTTGCTTAAATCAATTGGTTGATGGCCCACTGTTTGAACAGTATCGCAATGAAATAGTGCATTGTAATTTTTACATAAATTACCAATTTCTTCTAAATCAATCATATTGCCTAGTTCGTTGTTGCTGTGCATTAAACTAACTAAAGCGGTTGGATTTTCTTGTAATAACCTTTCTAAATCAGCTACATCTATATGTCCGTTTGGTGTTAACTTAACCAAATGCATTTGTACTTTACCTTGTTTATGCAACTCTTCGGCAGTGTGCAATACAGCATGATGCTCGATTGGCGAAGTAATGATATTTTTAACACCAAGATTTGCTACAGCATTTCTAATGGCCATGTTATCAGCTTCTGTTCCACCAGATGTAAAAAAGATTTCGCCAGGAGCGCAACCCATTAATTTTGCAACAGTTCTTCGCGCATCTTCAACCATTGTTTTTACTTCTCGGCCCAAACCATGTATTGATGAAGGATTACCATAGTTATTCATCATCATATCGGTCATTATTTTAACCACTTCTTGGTTAATTGGAGTAGTTGCCGCATTATCAAAGTACACTTTCATCTCTAATCTAAATTTTATACTAATCTGTTTTTAAAGTAGTTGATTTAAATATCAACCCTAAACTGCGGTGCAAATATAGTATACCAATTTTACTTTATTGTAGTGAATTGACTCCTTTTAAATTACAAATGTTATTTTTGTGGCAATGACAAGAACTACATTTGTATTAATACTAGGCGTTACCATGTTATTTGGATGTATATCTAAACGCCAATTAACTAATGTGCAAGATGAAGTGAGTAGACTAAAAAATGATAGCAACTTACTTGAAAAAAGAATTAATACATTAAACAACGAAAATGCTCGTTTGCAAACCCTTAGCGCCACTATTGAGCAAGCTTTAAATAATAGGTTAAAAGAAAAAGAGGACTCGCTTAACTATAAAGAAAAACTTTTAAAAGATAGGGAGTTTAGCCTTAAGGATATGAAAGCTAGAAAAGAAGAAGAACAAGAGGCTTTTTACAGTTTATCGCGTAAAATATTTAGTGAGTTTATTGATTATGATGCATCCACATTAACAACCAAAACAAATTGCACACAAGCCGTAGTTTCAGTAAATGATAAAAAATTATTTAGCCAAAGCAGCAACAAACCTGAATATTTAGCTACCGAAGTAAATAATAAAGCTGCAAATTTATTAGATAAACACCCTGATTTAATGCTAACCATTGTATGTTATATTGATAGCAACGCGCACTTAAATAATAAAGAAGATTATTGGACCAACGCAGCTAACAAGAGTAATGCGCTTGCTAAAATGCTAATTAGCAGTAGAAAAAATTTAGTTTTTAGGGTGAAATCAGCCACTGGGCAACAAAACGCAGCTTATACTTTAAATAAGTATATTTATTTTATAGAGTATCAATTTACATCAAATTTAACGCCTTGCATACCTATAAAATAATTTAAACTGCCTGAAAAACACTATAAACCAACTTTTTTAAAAAATAATACTTGCATAGTTGAAAATTTACGCTAATCTTTGATATGTTGAGTTGACGTAAAAACTAAATAAATGGTTGCTTCGTATATGGCTTTAACTTATCAATTTTAAAACCAATAAAAATTGATATGCTGAGCTGACGTAAAAACCAAATGAACGGTTGTTTCGTATATGGCTTTAACAAATCAATTTTTTAACCCTAAAACTAATATTATGCAAATTTTAAACTACGGTACTTATTACAACTTAAACTATTTATCACAAATAGCTGAAGGTGACGAAAGTTTTGTAAATGAACTTACACATACTTTTGTAAATCAAACTCCACCAATGATTGCGGAGTTAAAAATGGCAGTTGCAAAAAGCGATTGTCAAATGGCGGTTTATTTAGCACACAAGTTAAAGTCTAGCTGCGAAATCTTAGGCATGTCATACGCTGCAAGCATCTGTTTAAAGATTGAAACAGTAGCAGCATACCAATCTAACCTAGAAAGTTTAATAAATGATTTAGAAGTTTTAGTTCATCAAGTTGCGGTATCAACCCAAGAACTAAACTTAGCGGCAGCCTAATATTATGAAGGTATTGGGTATTCTCCGTCTACATCGGTAAGCACTTCGGCAAAAGTTGGGGTTACTAAAATAGTATGCTCAAACTGTGCTGATAGCTTACCGTCTATAGTTCTGGCAGTCCAGCCATCATGCCTATCAACTTTGGCCCTTGCCTTGCCTGCATTAATCATGGGCTCTATGGTAAAAATCATTCCGGGTTGCATTACTGCTCCAGTGTTGGCATCCGATATATGGCAAACTTCAGGTTCTTCATGAAACTTAACACCAACGCCATGGCCACAAAATTCGTAAACAGTGCTGTAACCATTTTTTACAGCTAACTTATTTATTACATAACCAATATCTCCAATACGTTTTCCAGGCATACATTGTGCTATACCAATTCGTAAACACTCTTTAGTTACATCAATTAATTTTTGTGCATGTTCGGTAATTTCACCAACAGCAAACATGGTGCTGGTATCTCCAAAATAACCATTTAAAATAGGCGTAACATCAACATTTACAATATCTCCATCACGCAATTCGAGTTTACCCGGTATACCGTGGCAAATAACATCATTTACAGAAATACAACTTGCTTTTGTGTATCCATTGTATCCTAATGTAGCAGGAATTGCACCATGGTCGCGCATAAACTGCTCAGCTAAATCATTTATATAACCAGTAGTAGCGCCTGCCTTAATAAAAGGTGCCACAGCTTTAAGTGTTTGTCCGGCTAGTTTGCTGGCTTTACGTATACCATCAATTTGCTCAGCGGTTTTTATAATTATTTTTGATTTTGTATCTCTAAATGCCACTTTACTTATCTTTTTTAAAGGTGCAAATTTACTTTTTTTAGCACACCAAAAAAGACATAATAGGTTTTGTTAAGCTTTTGAGGAAAAGATCCACTTTGTAAATCATTATTTTTTAAATAAATAGGTTAGCCGTCAATTTAATTTATTATAACTTTTATTGCTTGATATAGTTTGGAAATAAGAAAAAAGTGTACAATTGCATATCAATTTTTAGGCAAAAAACAATCTGTTACCCGCTAATTTTATGCAAAGCTATTTTTCTAAATTCAGAAAAAATATTATTGGTATTGATCAAACAATAACAACACCATACCACAAATCAATAAAAATACTTTATGCAGATTGGACTGCTAGTGGTAGAAATTACAAAACCATTGAAGAAAAGCTACAGCATGAGATAATGCCTTATGTAGCCAACACGCATACCGATACCAACCAAACTGGTATGCGAACTACGTATGCTTATCATAAAGCTCAGCAAATAATAAAACAGCATGTTAATGCATCAAAAAATGATGTGTTGATTTCTTCAAACTCTGGAATGACAGGGGTTGTAAATAAACTACAACGTATTTTAGGATTAAAAGTTCACGAATCATTTAAACAATATTTGGTAATACCTGCTGCCGAAAAACCCGTAGTTTTTATTACCCACATGGAGCACCACTCCAACCAAACAAGTTGGCTTGAAACCATTGCTGATGTAATAATAATTCCACCTGCTGAAGATGGTTTAGTTTCGGTTGATAATTTTAAAACAATATTAGAAGAATATCAGGTTAGAAAGATAAAAATTGCTGCGATAACATCATGCTCAAATGTTACGGGCATAATGACTCCTTACTTAGAAATTGCAAAATTAATTCATGCTAAAAATGGTTTATGTTTTGTTGATTTTGCTTGTTCTGCTCCATACGTTGATATCAACATGCACATGAATGATGAAGATGGAAGTTATTTGGATGCTATTTACTTTTCGCCTCATAAGTTTTTGGGCGGACCAGGCACAACAGGTATTTTGGTTTTTAACCAAAAGCTATATACCAATCAAATTCCTGATGAACCCGGAGGAGGAACTGTAGATTGGACAAACCCATGGGGCGAACATAAATACTTAGACAATATTGAAGCTAGAGAAGATGGCGGAACACCTGCATTTTTGCAAACCATAAAAGCGGCAATGTGCATTAAGTTAAAGGAGGAAATGGGTGTACAAAACATATTAAATAGAGAAGAAGAAATATTGAAAATGTTTTGGGATGAATTACCAAAAATAAATAACTTACACATACTTGCACAGCAACACAAACACAGGCTTGGTGTAATTTCATTTTACATAGATAATTTGCACTTTAACCTTGGTGTAAAATTACTTAATGATAAGTTTGGCATTCAAACCCGCGGAGGTTGCTCTTGTGCGGGCACTTATGGCCATTATTTATTGAGTGTAAACAAAGAAATCTCACATAGAATTACCGCATCAATTAGTGCTGGAGATTGCTCCTTAAAACCAGGCTGGATTCGCATGTCTATTCATCCAACATTAACAAATGAGGAAATAAATTATTTGATTGATGGCGTAAAACAACTTGCAGCAAACTACCAAGAATGGAGTAAAGAATATACCGTAGATTATGCAACTGGAACGATTACATCAAACATTGACAATATAGAAAAGGATATTGAACAAAAAATTGATGATTGTTTAACAAATTTTGCATAAAACTAATACATAAAAAAACCGCTAGAAGCGGTTTTTTATTTTTTTATAATTGAGCTAAACTCCCTTTTAGTACTTCTATTTTTGTTAAAGCATCGGCCTTTTTTTGGTGTTCTTTTTCAACCAAATCTGGTTTTGCATTTGCTACAAACTTTTCGTTGCTTAATTTGGCATCAACCGATTTCATAAAACCTTCCAAGTAGGTAATTTCTTTGGTTATTTTTTCTTTCTCTGCTTCAGCATCTATTTCTAGGTTTAAGTAAGCATACACTTCATCTGTATCTACTGGAATTAAAACAGCTTTATCTTGTTTGGTATCTACAAAAATAATGTTGCTAATATTGGCCAATTTTTTAATTAAAAACTGGTATGGTAAATACATGTTTTGTTGGTTTGACTTTATGGCTATTTCAAAACTTTCCTTCGGACTAATTCCTTTGTTATTTCTAAGGTTACGTAATTGCTGAATTAACTCAAATGCTAAATTTAAGTTGGGTGCTTTTACTTTAGTAATATTGGCTTTTGCTGCAAATGGATATTGCGCTACACAGATTGATTCACCTGCTTTTCTGATTGCTAAACTTTGCCAAATTTCCTCAGTAATAAATGGCATAAATGGATGCAATAAACGCATCAATTCATCAAAAAAAGCAATGGTTTGATCGTAAGTAGATTGGTTGATTGGTTTACCATATTCTGGCTTTATCATTTCTAAATACCAAGCACAGTAATCATCCCAAATTAACTTATACATGCTCATTAAAACTTCGCTCAGTTTATAATCGTTGTACTTATCGTTGATTTCTATGTATGCCTCATTTAATTTACCGCTAAACCAATCGGCACTTAATTTATTACTAGCTAATATGGCTTCATCAAACTCGCCATCAGGTTTTACTTCTAAACCTTTAATTAAACGGAAAGCATTCCATATTTTATTAGAAAAATTACGTCCTTGTTCTACCTGACTTTCATCAAACAAAATATCATTACCAGCAGGCGAACTAAGCATCATTCCCATACGTACACCATCTGCGCCATATTGGGCAATTAAATCTAGTGGGTCGGGTGAGTTGCCTAATGATTTACTCATTTTTCTACGTTGTTTATCACGTACTATTCCTGTGTAATAAACATTGTTAAACGGCTTTTCTCCTGTCCATTCGTAACCAGCCATGATCATACGTGCCACCCAAAAAAACATAATTTCGGGCGCTGTAACTAAATCGTTGGTTGGGTAATAATATTTAATATCGGCATTTTGTTTACTTACTTTGCCGTTTTCCATTTGTTCAAACCCATCAAACACACTAATTGGCCATAACCACGAGCTAAACCAAGTGTCTAAAACGTCTTCGTCTTGCTTTAAATCGGTAAGTTTTAATTCGAAATTTGCCTTTTGTTTTTTAAATTTTCCAAATGCTTCATCCGCAGTTTTTGCCACTACAAACTCGCCATTTGGCGCATACCAAGCTGGTATTTGTTGGCCCCACCAAAGTTGTCGGCTTATGCACCAATCTTTAATATTATCAATCCAATGCTTGTAGGTATTTTTCATATTGGCAGGATGAAACTTAATTTCATCATCCATAACTGCACTTAATACTTGTGGATTTTTGGCGATAAATTTTTTCATATCAACCCACCACTGTAAAGTTAAGCGCGGCTCGATAACAGCACCTGTTCGCTCACTTGTTCCAACTTGATTTTTGTATTCTTCAACCTTTAATAAATGTCCAGAAGTTTCTAAATCAACCGCAATTTCTCTGCGTACGGCAAACCTATCTTTACCTATATATCGGGCATCAATGGCTTTGTCGTTTACAAAACCTTCTTCGGTTAAAATATCAATAACTTCTAGGTTATATTTTTTACCTAATTCGTAATCGTTTTTATCGTGTGCAGGCGTAACTTTTAAGCATCCTGTTCCAAATTCTATATCAACATACTCATCAGCAATTATATCTATTGGCCTGTTAATAAATGGCACCAAAACTTGCTTGCCAACTAAGTGTTTAAAACGCTCATCGTTGGGGTTAACACAAATTGCAGCATCAGCCAAAATTGTTTCGGGCCTAGTGGTTGCAATGGTTATAAAATTTGGAGTACTAGGGTTTGATTTTTCGATTTCAGCCTTCGATTCTTCAGTTAAATAATACTTGATGTAATATAACTTTGATTGAACGTCTTTAAAAATAACCTCTTCATCACTTAAGGCCGTTTTACCTTGTGGATCCCAATTTACCATGCGCAATTCGCGGTAAATTAAACCCTTGTTGTATAAATCAATAAAAGTATTAATTACTGCCTCGCTTAATTTAGGTTCCATTGTAAATCGGGTTCTATCCCAATCGCAACTAGCACCTAATTTCTCAAGCTGTTTTAAAATAATTCCTCCATATTTTTCTTTCCACTCCCAAGCATGTTCTAAAAATTTTTCTCTAGATAAATCAGATTTTTTGATGCCTTTTTCACGTAACATTTGAACCACTTTTGCTTCGGTAGCAATGGATGCATGATCAGTACCAGCAACCCACAAGGCATTTTTACCTTGCATACGTGCTTTACGAACCAACACATCTTGAATGGTATTGTTTAGCATGTGTCCCATGTGCAAAACACCCGTAACATTGGGCGGAGGAATTACAATGGTGTAAGGCTCACGCTCATCGGGTGTGCTTTTAAATAGTTTATTGGTTAACCAATAGCTATACCATTTATCTTCTATTTGTTGGGGGCTATATGTTTTTGTAATTTCTGTGCTCATTTTGGTGCAAAATAATAGGGGCTATTGTAATGGCAAAATTGAAAGTGAATTATTTTGAAAATACTTGTTAAAAAAACTGTGAAGTAGTATAAATTAAAAAACCCCGACACGCTTTAGCGAACCGGGGCAATTAAAATCAACTATGAAAATCTTAACCTCTTCTTTCTTTAACACGAGCTTTTTTACCTGTAAGTTCACGTAGGTAAAACAAGCGAGCTCTACGCACTTTACCGCGGCTAATTAATTCGATTTTATCGATATTAGGCGAGTACAAAGAGAAAATACGCTCTACACCAACACCGTTACTCACTTTACGCACAGTAAAAGTAGAACTGATGCTAGTATTACGTCTTTGTAATACAACACCTTGGTATTGCTGAATACGTTCTTTAACACCCTCTTTAATTTTGTAGTGTACATTTACTGTATCACCCGCTATAAATTTAGGGAAATTTTTATCAGCGGTAAATTCGCTTTCAACTAGTTTTATTGCCTCAAATGCGTTCATGACGGTAATATTTTATTTTTTTACGGACTGCGAAA
Organism: Bacteroidia bacterium; assembly: GCA_034676125.1. Classification (GTDB taxonomy): domain Bacteria; phylum Bacteroidota; class Bacteroidia; order UKL13-3; family UKL13-3; genus UBA6183. The sequence goes on along the minus strand of JAUCCO010000085.1, from coordinate 4,140 downwards.
GTACAGTTTCTATTTTAATTACAAAAATATTTTTAGGAAATTTATGATTAAACCTCCTCTTTAATTACAAAACAACTTTATTAATCAGATTTTCAGCACTAAGTATTTTCATCTGAAAGCATATTTGGTCGCCTTTGTTTGGTGCGCAAAAGACTTTGCTCATGTCGCCACTCCTCTATTTTAGCTTGATGGCCGCTTAATAATATATCAGGAACTTTCCAACCTTTGTAATCTGCTGGGCGGCTATAAACAGGCGGACTAATTAAATCATCCTGAAATGAATCGCTTAAGGCAGATTGTTCATCGCTAATAGCACCTGGAATTAACCTTACAATGGCATCAACAATAACTGCCGTAGCCAACTCGCCACCTGTTAATACAAAATTACCAATGCTAACTTCTCGTGTTATTAAATGTTCTCTCACACGCTCATCAACTCCTTTATAATGGCCACACAAAAACATAATATTTTGTTTGGTTGATAATTGATTGGCCATTTTTTGGTCGAATAACTCGCCATCTGGGCTCAAATAAATTACCTCATCATAGGTGGTTTGTTCTTTTAAAGTTGCTATACAATTATCTATTGGTTCAATTTGCATAACCATGCCGGCACCACCACCATAAGGGTAATCATCAACCGAGCGTTGTTTGTGTTTGCTGTAATCGCGAATGTTATGTAACTTAATTTCAACTAAACTTTTATCAACCGCACGTTTAATTATAGAGTGTCCAAAAGGACTCTCAAACATTTCGGGGAATAAAGTTAAAATATCTATTTTCATTACAGTAATTTATCACTAAAATAATAATGGTTACTTTTAAATTAGGTTACTCAAACAAATCTAAAAAACCATCAGGTAAGTTCAGGTAAATTATTTCGTTATCAGCATCCACATCATTAATAAAAGCCTCCACCATAGGTATCATTATTTGTTGATTGCGGTAATGGGTAACCAACATGGTTTGTTGTGGCAACTCTTCAGTAGCTACAATTTCGCCAATTTCACCAACATTAATATCTATCAACTTAAACCCAGTTAAATTAAATTCGCTTACACTTAGTTTACGTTTGCCTTTAGGTTTAAGTACCAAAACTTTTAAGCCCACATAAAATTGTGCTTGTTCTACGGTGTTAATATCAAGCAGTTTAATTAGCCATTCATCGTTAGCAGCGGGGTTTGCTTGTTCGATATAAAAAGGAACGGGCTTCTCTCGAATTTCGAGAAAAGCCCATTCAGTAAATTTAACCTTTATATCGGTAACAATTTTTAAATCGCCCTTGGTACCATGTGTTTTAACAACGATACCTGCCACCATGAAATCTTTTTTTGAAATTGATTTCAAAAGCTTTGGGGTTAAAAATTATTCAGCGGTATTGTTTTCTTCAGTTGCAGCAGGCGCTTCTTCTGTTGCAGGCGCTTCAGTTTCAGCAACTACTTCTGCTTCTGCTTCAGCATTTGCAGCGTTAGCAGCAGCTTCAGTTGCAGCTAATCTTTCTGCTAATTTTGCAGAACGAGCGTCTTTAACTTTAGTTTCGTGAGCAAATGCATCCGACTTAAGTTGTTCTTTAGTTTTTGCAGTTTGTTCAACATGCGCTACTACTTTAGAAGCTTTGTCGTTAACCCATGCTTCAAACTTTGAAGTGGCTTGTTCTTCTGTTAATGCTCCTTTAGCAACACCACCAGCCAAATGGTGCTTGTATAAAGCGCCTTTGTATGATAAAATTGCACGACATGTGTCTGTTGGTTGTGCACCATTTGATAACCAATTTACTGCCGAGTCAATGTTTAATTCAATAGTTGCTGGAACTGTAGTAGGATTATACATTCCAATTTTTTCAATGAATTTACCATCTCTCGGAGCACGTGAATCCGCCACCACAATGTGATAATACGGTGCATGGGTTCTACCATGACGTTGTAATCTAATTTTTACTGACATAATATTTAATTAAAAATGTTAATCTGCTGATTCTCCTGTTCAGCGGGGTGCAAAGATGAAGTTTTTATTTTAAATATCCAAAGCTCCTTCAAAATTGATTTTAAAGAATGGTAATTATCAATAAATCAAGCCAATAACCATGCAAACAATTTGTTGTTTACTCTATATTTTGCAGAATTTATATAAAGATACAGTTAATTGGATTGGATAGTTTAACAAGACTATCTTTACTAAACCACAAATAAAAAGTTTACTTTATGGCAATCGGGAATGCTTGCGGAATTACATTTAATCGTTTTATTTCACGCCTTTTTCTGTTACTTTATTTAAAATAGGCATAATGTTAAAATAGATCAGTTCTTTTTCGTCAGTATTAGCATTAATCGTTTCAAGCTTATCTACCATGCCGCCTGCACAAATTTCATTGGTGTATTCTCCTGTTGGCGAATTGTTAATATATCTTGCAAAATTATACTCTTCTTTTACCCAAAAAGTAACGTATGGTTTTTCGCAAGTTCCGTTACCAGTAAAAAGCATTGCATCAAAAATAGTTAATATACGCTTGTGGTAATACTGCGCTTTTTCGGTGTCTCCTTTTTTTCTATAACAAAACATCAATACCCTATTTAGCGAAGTGTTAAGCGGATTTGTAATTAAAAGCGCTTCGCCTGTTTTTATTGCTTCATCAATCTGTTCGTTACCGGCCAATTCATACAAATCATCTATTGCTTTATAATTGTAGGGGTTGTAATGTTCTGTTTTTGTATACCCAATTAGCAATAGGTAAACCTCGTAGTTTGTTAGGGATTTGTTGTTATTAAATTTGTTAAGTAGTTTTTCAAAACTAAAGCTGCTTTTGGCATTGGTAACAACTTTTCCTAATGAATCAAAATTAGCAATTGCAGCATATTTAATATCATGCTGAATAAACCTTTTGTCGGTTTTATCAAACAAATACAGCTTATAAATTTCGTTGTTTCTTGCTATAATCGCATCAAATTTTTTAATATTGCCTTGCAATTTTTCATTATTGGGTACATACTTTAGGCCTTTTCTGCAAACGGCTTTTGCATCATCAACTTCATCAAGTTTGTATGCCAAATAATTCGAAAAATCATAATAAATATCTGCCGTTGTTGAATCAATATCCAAGGCTTTGATATAATATTTCCATGCATTTTTATAGGCATTAAAAGTAAATGCGGCCATAACATTGGCATATCTCCAATGTGGCAAAGCACTGTTGGGATTATCTTTAAGATCCTTATTGTATGTGGCTTCTGCCTCTTCAGCAATCTTTGAATTTTTTTGCAAATTATCTACTTGAGCAAAACTATGCTGAAAGCCACCTAGTATTATTGCTACCAATAAAATAAACAATCTAAATTTAAAGGTTTTCATGGTGTAGTTTTAATGTGGGTATTTATGTAAAAGCATTTAGTTTATTGGCATAAAACTTAATTATGGTTTGGGCTGAAATTTAAGGCTATTCAAAATAACTATTCTATCTTTTTACCTATTATTTTTTGATAAAATTCACCATCTCCCGTAAGCCCAAATGTAATATGAAAAAACACTTTCCCATCAATATACAACGAATCCCATGAATAGCCACCTACCCCTTTTGAATAATGACTGAACCCAAAGGGATGATTGAACCTATAAGGGTATAGGTCTACAAAATATTTACCATAACCTCCATCTGAAACACTAATGGTACGTTGCTTATGATAGCTATTTATGATATTAATTAATGAAGTATCTATTGAACGTAACGTCTCGCTATAAACAGTATCCATACATAAATAATCACCTTCAATGGTTGGTGGTTTAATTTCTATTTCGGGCGATTTGGTGCATGATATTATTAATAACAATAAACATGCTGTTATACACTGTTTCATAAACAAATATAAACCAAAAAACGAAAACATCAAGTATAATTTTACAGAGGAAACACCTTTATAAAATATTGATGAAGAGAAGTTAGTGTTTTGAGCGTTTTAAACTAACCCTTACTTACCAAATGGCATTTTAGGCATCATTCCTTTTGGCATTCCACCACCCTGAAACTTGCTAAATGTTTTCATCATTTTGCGCATTTCTTCAAACTGCTTTAACAATTGATTTACTTGTTGTATATCGGTTCCGCTTCCGTTTGCAATTCTTTTTCTGCGGTTGCCATTAATAATATCA
>JAUCCO010000084.1:0-15249 GCA_034676125.1 Bacteroidia bacterium | reverse complement strand
CGAATTTTAGTGAATATTTATTATCAGGTGATTATCTAATAAATCCCATCACAAATGAATTAATTAATTACCGTATAAAATCGACAACCGATTTAAATCTTCCGATACAAAAAATAACATTCGATGACAATGATTGGAGCAAAACTAGTATCCCGTTTGTTTTATACGACATAAATATTTTAGGTAACGAAGCCCAAATTATTTACTCTTTAAACACCACTTACTACTATATGAAACTAAACTTGCTTACAAACAAACAAATTGAAAATTATGTACTATTTGAGGATGGTAGAACTATAATCGGACCGCCAAAACTATTTTTGAATAACATGATATATTATTTCCCAAAAAATGCCCATTATTTAATAATTAAAAACTTAAAATCTAAAATATGAAATTCATCAAATTATCTATTATTACCTTGCTAATAATCAACGCTCAGGGTTGCACAAAAGAAACCATAGAAAAAGTACCCGTTTCAAAATCTACTAAAGAATTATTACAAGCCAACGAGTGGGTGATGACTGCATATACTGTACATCCAGGTGTAATTATTTCTGGTGACACCGTAACAGACTATTTTACAGTAATAGATGACTGTGATAAGGATGGGTTTGTTAAATTTACAAACTATGATACCATCATCTATAATAGAGGTACTATTAAGTGTTTACCTAATGAGGATAAAGAAGACTATACGCGATACATCCTAAATAATGATACGAGTATGACAGAGTATTATCCTAGCTTTTCTATAGTGTATACGATAAAATCAATTAATGAAAACTCGTTAGAATGTACTTTTGAAACGAATGAACAAAACCAAAAACACCTTAACACTTTTAAGTTTGAAAAAAGAAAATAAATACACCATTACTAATATTAATTAAAGTAGCACTTATGTTGGCAATTGTTATTAAATACATTGCCAACATAAAAGTTTTGCAAAACCATACTGCTAAAGTTGCCAAGCTATTTACCAAATAATATTTCCTCTTTTCTGATATACTTTTCCCAAAAATCAAAATTTACATTAGTCCATAAATCATTTAATAACTCTAACTCCTCATTTAATAAATCAGTATTAGCTTGCGCTACTATTTGTTCAATGCTAGTATTTTTTAACCTACAAGGTTGTGGTAGCATCATTAAAGTTTTTGTAAGCTTAGCAGCATGAATTCTAGCAAGCCTTAGGTAAAGATTAACAAGGTTATTAAAAGATTCAGTTTCTGCAAGTGAATCCGAAATCCAAGATTGAAAGCTATTAACAACAGGTACTACGCTGTAATAAAAAGAATCTTTGTAACAATTATCAATTACATACAAACGATTATTTAAAGCAGCTACTCCATTACCATCTGCACTTAACTCAATGGTCATGGCATCTTTTTCCAAATTATTATTCTGCTTGCTAAGCATGTTAATTATTGGCAATTTATCATCTAGTATAGGTAAAAAACCAAATTCTTTAAACGACTCAAAAATTACCGTGTTATTTATTGAACCAACAAATAAATTATTACTATTAAAAAATTTAGTAAGTTTTTTTTGAGCTTTATTTTGAAGCAAAACTTCTTGTTCATCCCAAAATTGTTTAACATACATTTTTCTAAAAATTTGATAATAATCAAATGCTGATGATTGATTTTGCGTGTTAAAATATTCAGCACTTTTCTTGGGTAAAGTATGATTATACATTACACATTCAATTTTAGTAGTATTTCTACTTTTAACATTATTTTTTTCTACGTTATAACCAATATCGAGGTTAATTACACCAATTTGCATAACACCTTTTGCACCCTCAATAAAATCTATACTATAATTAAGAGTTAAGTCGCTAAGTTTCTTTTCTGTATCATATGCCATAAGTAAACTTGAAGTTGCCTCTTTATAACTTGCTTCAATTCTGTGTAAAGAGCCATTTAACTCGTTTATAAATAGCTTTCCGTTAAATGCATTTGCTTTATTATTTTTGGGCCTAAAACCAATTACTGAAAGGTTATTTTTACTTGTTTGATTATAAAATACAAATTTTTTCTTCATTGATTTAGAATATGGGAAATCGGGAAACTTAATACTAGTTCTATGGTCATTTGTAATATCTAATAACCTTATTAATGAACTAAAATCTAAACTTAAAGTGTATCCTTTTCTTCTAAAACTACTGTCAATAGCATATCTACCATTGGTAATATTAAATGTTTGAAATCCTGATTGACGTGCTTTTACTTTATAAAAAGCTTCTAACAACTCGGTATAATCACCATTATTTTTCGTAGTCATTCGGTAAAATACATCACCACCACATACATATCGTTGGTCTTTAAGTAACTTATGGAACGACTTATCAAACAATTTATTTGGATAATTACCATCAATTATAACCTCCTTAATAGCATAAGCTTTTTCTTTTAACACCACATTTAAAAAACTGGTGTCGCCTACTTTTAAAGCTAATGAATCGAAACCCATTCTAATAATCACAATTTCACAAGGGAGTTTTGCAACAGTTAGTTTAAAAAAGCCCTCATTATTGGATAAAATATAACCTGCTTGATTAACCTGAATTCTACAATAGGAAATTGGTAATTGGCTGGCATTTGACACCTTGCCCATAACACTAATTTGTGCATTTGCAAAAAATGTAGTTGCTAAAATTATATGAAGCAATAATATAAATCTCATCTTAATTTTTCTCTGAAGTTTCATAGTCAGTTGCGTTTTAAATCCAAGCTTTTTTTTTAAACCTTTTATTAAAAATATAATTAATTTATTATAAAACAATAGGCTAATTAAATAGTTAGTGTTTAGCAAGTTTATTAAACTAAAACCAAATAATTTTATAGATCAAAAAAGTATGTCATCTATTCAATCAATCAAAATTAAACCTCCCATAAAAACTATTATCCATCAACCCAATAATTAACAACCCCATTGCTTAGAATGCTTATAAATCACTTCATAAAAAACCAGTTTAATGTAAACCAATGTTTTAAGTGCAAATTATATTTGGCTAAAAGTTGGCAATAGGCCCGTATTATTTGTAAATTGCGGCCCAATTGAGTTTAGGATTTAAATAAATTATACCAAATATTATGTTTGATTTAGAAATGATTAAAGCAGTATACGCTCGTATGGATGAGCGAATTGCTGCAGCGCGTAAAGTGGTAAATCGCCCACTAACTTTAACAGAAAAAATATTATACAGCCATTTAACAGCGGGTAATGCTGCCGAAGCTTACGAAAGAGGAAAAGATTATGTAGATTTTAACCCAGACCGTGTAGCGATGCAAGATGCAACTGCTCAAATGGCTTTGTTACAATTTATGCAAGCTGGCCGACCAAAAGTTGCTGTTCCTTCTACTGTGCATTGCGACCATTTAATTACAGCCCGTAATGGTGCTGCCGAGGATTTGGCATTTGCAAACAAAGAAAGCAAAGAGGTTTTTGATTTCTTATCATCGGTATCAAACAAATATGGTATTGGTTTTTGGAAACCAGGAGCAGGTATTATTCACCAAGTTGTACTAGAAAATTATGCTTTCCCAGGTGGATTGATGATTGGAACCGACTCGCACACCGTAAATGCTGGTGGTTTGGGTATGGTGGCAATTGGTGTTGGTGGTGCCGATGCTTGTGATGTTATGGCTGGTTTGCCTTGGGAGTTAAAATTCCCTAAACTTATTGGTGTAAAATTAACTGGTAAGTTAAACGGATGGGCTGCTGCTAAAGATATTATTTTAAAAGTAGCTGGTATTTTAACCGTAAAAGGTGGTACTGGTGCTATTGTTGAATATTTTGGTGATGGTGCAGTTAATTTAAGCTGTACTGGTAAAGGTACTATTTGTAACATGGGTGCCGAGATTGGAGCTACAACTTCAACATTTGGTTATGATGAAAGCATGGAGCGTTATTTACGTGCTACTGGCAGGGCCGAATTAGCTGATGCTGCAAATGCTGTTAAACATCATTTAACTGCCGATGCAGAAGTTTATGCAAATCCTGAAACTTATTTCGACCAAATAATTGAAATTAATTTAGATACCCTTGAGCCACATTTAAACGGACCTTTTACGCCAGATTTGGCAACTCCAATTGGCAAAATGAAAGAAGAAGCTGTTAAAAATGGCTGGCCTTTAACTGTAGAATGGGGTTTGATTGGTTCTTGTACCAACTCATCATACGAAGATTTATCTCGTGCTGCATCTATAGCTAAACAAGCCGTAGCAAAAGGTTTAACAACAAAATCGCAATTTGGTATTAACCCAGGTTCTGAGCAAGTTCGTTATACTGCAAACAGAGATGGTTTATTAAAATCGTTTACTGATTTAAATGCAAAAGTATTTACCAATGCTTGCGGACCATGTATAGGTATGTGGGACAGAGCTGGTGCAGAAAAAGCAGAAAAAAACACCATCGTTCACTCGTTTAACCGCAACTTTGCAAAACGTGCAGATGGCAATCCTAATACTTATGCTTTTGTGGCTTCGCCAGAAATGGTTGCTGCAATTGCTATTGCGGGCGATTTAGGATTTAACCCAATTACTGATACATTAATAAATGACAAAGGTGAAGCCGTTAAGTTAGATCCACCAGTAGGTGACGAATTACCTAAAAATGGTTTTGCTGTTGAAGATGCAGGTTACCAAGCACCAGCTGTCGATGGTTCGGGTGTTGATGTGGCCGTTTCTGATACATCAGATCGTTTACAATTATTGGCTCCATTTTCGGCTTGGGAAGGTGCAAACCTTATTGGCTTAAAATTATTAATTAAAGCAAAAGGAAAATGTACAACCGACCATATTTCTATGGCTGGCCCTTGGTTAAAATACCGTGGACATTTAGATAACATTTCAAACAACATGTTAATTGGTGCGGTTAACTTTTATACAGAAAAAACCGACTCAGTAAAAAACCAATTAACAGGCGAATACGATTCGGTACCTAAAGTACAACGTGCCTATAAAGCAGAAGGTATTGGTAGTATAGTTGTAGGTGATGAGAATTATGGTGAAGGTTCAAGCCGCGAGCATGCAGCTATGGAACCTCGTCATTTAGGTGTGCGTGCGGTATTGGTAAAATCATTTGCCCGTATACACGAAACTAACCTTAAAAAACAAGGTATGTTGGGTTTAACTTTTGCCGATAAAGAAGACTATAACAAAATACAAGAAGATGATGTTATAGATATTTTAGGATTAACAGAGTTTGAACCTAATACACCATTAACTATTGCATTACACCACAAAGATGGCACACAAGAAAATATTATTGTAAACCACACCTACAACGCTCAACAAATTGAGTGGTTTAAAGCAGGTGGAGCATTAAATATTATTCGTGCTAGTGTTGGTAAATAATCACATTTATATATTTAAAAAGCGACCAAATTGGTCGCTTTTTTTTTGCGTATTCAATTACCTCCAGATTTATTAGGAGGCAATAAAATTACAAGCATAATTTTAGCTTTGTACAAAACAAATAATTAGTGTTTTAAAATTTACTTTATATATTGTGCTTATGAAAAACAACCTAGTCCTCCTACTTTTTGCTATAGTGTTTAGCAGCCAAATTCAGGCTCAACGAAGCATAGATTCATCAATGTATAAACCCAGTTTCCCTAATGGAAATAATGCACTCGATAAATTTATTTCAACAAAAGGCATATATCCTCAAGAAGCCATTAACTTAAAACAAGAAGGTATAATTGAGTTAAGTTTTTGGGTTGAAATTGATGGTTCAATTACTAATTTAAATTGTAAAACCAACAAACAAATTTTATGCAACGAGTCCATTCGCATTATTAAACTTATGCCAAAATGGGAGCCTGCCAAAATTAATGGTAAAGCATTTAAAGCAAAACATACTTTAGCAATTGGTTTTAAATTGCAGAACAAACAAATAACACATGTATTGTTACCAAGCAACATTATGGTTGTAGAAAGTCCGAATGGAGATGAAAATGGTGTTGATAATATATTATTATCAACCCCAAACCCAAGAAAAGATGAAGAATTAATAGTAACTTTTGCTGAACAAATGCCAGAATTTAATGGCAACCTAATGGCCTATTTAACCGAAAATATAGTTTACCCACCTGTGGCTGCAGAAAACAATCTTGAAGCAAAAATTATCACTCAGTTTGTTGTAGAAAGCGATGGTAGCATTAGCAATGTCGAAATTTTACAAAAGAAGGGTTGGGGGTTTGATGAAGAAGCCCTAAGAATTGTAAAATCAATGCCCAATTGGAAACCAGGCAAGCAAAATGGAAAACCTATTAGAGTTTTATTTACTTTACCCATTAGTTTTAAGTTAGATTAGGTATGAAATACATTATTCAAATAATTTTTTTATTGTTGGTCACTTGCCAATTTGCAAAAGCAGAACTCGACCCAAAAACAGTTAAGCAACTTGAAAAAGCTAAAACCTTAACTGCTAAAAACAAATTTGAACCAGCCGAAAAAATTTATAGAAGCATTATAGATAAGCACCCCTATTATGCCACTGCTTGGAACGAATACGCTACATTTGGGATAACCCGTTATAATTATCATCAAAACAATGATCGTTTTTTTAATATATCAGTAAAAGGGGGGAGTGATAGTTTAACAAAAGTTTTAGCTGAATTACTTGCGGGAATAAAACCTTCTGTGGTTTATTATGATAAATTTATTAATATATGTAGAGAAGCTACTTTAAAAAACGAATATGCTTATTACCCATCAATATTTTTACGCAACTATTTATTTGACAAGAAAATTGATAAAAACATAAAAGATACGGCAAAATATCATTACAGGATTGCAGAAAAACACTTTGGAAACGGCAATTATACAGTGGCTGCAACCCAATATCAAATAGCCATTAATTTAGATACAAACTTTTATCAAGCAAAGTTATATTTAGGGGATAGTTATTATATGTTAAAAGAATATGTAACTGCAGCAAAATACTTCAGAAATGCAATAATTACTCAACCAACATTGGTTGAACCTAGAAAGTTTTTAGTTGATGCGCTTTCAAACATGGATGCATATGATGAAGCAATTGAGGAGTGTATTCAAAGCTTGCTAATATACCCCGATGTGGCTATGTTTATCAAGTTAAACGAACTAACATCAAACAAAGGCAACAAGTTTAACCGCAAGTGGATATTCAGAGAAATATTTCCAACAACAAATAATAAACAACCACTACCAAATGCTAAAGGTTCATGGCAACATTATTTAGATGCAAAAACTTCATTCGATACTTCTTATTACAATTTAAAAACAGGATTGATAAAAGATAATCCAACAACTAAACATAAATATATTGAAGTATATTGCTGGGAGCAAATGTTAAAAAATGCACCCGAAAACGAATTTAAATATGCAAGAGAAATGCAAGCAAAAGGCTATTTGGATTGTTATGTTTTATTTTCACTTTTTCATAATGATTGCCTTGCACAATATACAGAATTAAGCAAAACAGACCGAAGCAGATTAAGAACATACATTGACTTATTATCACTTTAAACTATGAAATTTACAACCGCATCAACCAAAGGCCGTGTAGGCTTTAAAGAGAATACACTTTTAAAAAGTTACTTTATTTTATTTTTAATATTTTGGGCTTATACCCTACTTTATACTGCCGATGCAGCAAATTGGATTATAGAAAACACCCTTACCATTATAGCCCTGTTTTCATTAACTTTATCTTACAAAAAATTTAAGTTTAGCGATTTAAGTTACACCTTAATTTTTATTTATGTTTTTTTACATGTGTATGGTGCCATGTATACCTATTCTGAAAACCCTTTTGGGTATTGGCTTAAAGACACATTAGACCTACAACGCAACCAATATGATAGAATAGTACATTTTAGTTTTGGCTTTTTATTGGGCTATCCATTAAGAGATTATTTTAAAAATTGGTTTGATTGGCCCAACTGGGTATGTTGGGTGTTACCTATAGAAATAACCATGAGTTTTAGCGGTGCTTACGAAATTATAGAATGGCTTGTGGCTGATGTATTTTTCACCCATCAGGGTGATGCATATTTGGGCACACAAGGTGATATTTGGGATGCACAAAAAGACATGGCACTTGCTTTTATTGGTGCTGTATTAATAATGGTGATTGCATCTACTATTAAAAAGTTTTTTGATAAACGACCGAAAGCTGCGTGATAATAATTACGATTTCTAGTACAAAAAAAGCCCACTTAATTATACTTAAGTGAGCTTTTTTTATTTTAGTAAATGCCTATTTTGATGCCATTAGTTTCTCTGCTAATAAAATTGCTTCGTATAAATTAACAATACCACCCGAAATACAAATTTCACTTAATTTTACTTTCTTTTTAGAACCAGGAATTAAAACTTTACCCTTTACCTTAATGGCAGAATCCATGATAATTTTTTTAACCTCGGCAGCTGTTAACTGTGGGTAATAACTGCGCAAAACTGCTGCTACACCTGCTGTAACTGGCGATGCCATACTTGTTCCGCTATACACTGCATAACTACTTTTTGGTACACATGATTTAATATCAACACCAGGTGCAAATACATCAACCGTGGTTTTACCATAATTACTAAACGGTGCCGTAATAAGCTTTTTAGCTTTCCAGCTTGATGCACCCACTTCTAACCAATTTGAAGCATCATAACCTTCAATTTTATCATTAGGGAAGTTATCTTCTACTTCTAAATTTTTATTATCATTACCTGCTGCATGAACCAATAACACATCTTTTTCTTTTGCATAAATTACTGCTTCATCCACTACATTTTTATATGGCGAAAATGGTTTTCCAAAACTCATATTGATAATTTTTGCACCATTATCAACTGCATAACGAATAGCATTTGCAACATCTTTATCACGTTCGTCACCATCAGGTACTACACGCAATACCATAATTTCTGTTTGGTCAGAAACACCATTAATTCCACCACCATTTGTTCTATCAGCAGCAATAATTCCCGCCACATGTGTTCCATGCTCGCCATTAGGTTCGCCTAATTTATTGTTACCATAATAACGCTCATGTGGATTTTCATAATTATCACCTACTATAGTTCTCGAATCAAAATCAAGGTTATACTGGTAATCTACCGCCTTGCTAATTTGCGATTTAGCTTCTGATAAACCCTTACTAAATTTACTAATTACCACATAATTTGCTTTGCTGGCTTCAAAAGTTTTTGCAATACTATTATGAGCCATAGCCTCATTCATATCTATAGGTTTGTAGGCTTTAAATTCGGCCATACTCAAAGAGTCTTTCTTTAAATTATTTGTTAAAGAAACAACACCGTTTTCAAGAGCAGTATAGATATTATTATACATCGCATACTCTTTATACCCTTTATTGTAAGCGTTTCTTACTTTAATAAAAAAGGCATAATTATCTTTTTCTGCACCATCTAAACTGTTGGTATCAACTTTTTCGTAGCGTGGTTTTAGTTGTTTATATAATCGGGTAACTTCAAGGTTATCTTCATCCACATTTATATCCGGACCGCCAATAAAGTTCCAGCCATTTACATCATCAACATAACCATTCTTGTCATCATCAATTCCGTTATTAGCTATTTCGCCTCTATTTACCCAAATAACACGCTTTAAATCTTCGTGTAATACCTCGGTACCGCCATCAATAACGGCCACAATAACTTTTTCTGCTCCTTTACCTTTCAACAATTCTAGGTATGCACGCTCGGTACTCACACCATTTACTTTATTTAATTTTGGGTCGAGATTAAACCAATTGTCTGGAGCCTGTTTTTGTGCAAACACAAATAACGATTGTGCTGCAAATGCTAATATTAAGGTTATTTTTTTCATATTAAATTTAAAAGATGTAGTGTAAAACTTGTTTCGAATTTATAATTACCTACTAAATAGTTTGGGTTGATTACATAAATGGCAATAAAACCTTATAAAACATCTAGAATAAGCTGTGGAGGTCGGCCAATAATTGCTTTATTCCCTTTTATAACAATTGGTCTTTCTATTAATATTGGATGTTGAATCATTAAATCAATCACTTCATCATCCGTTAATTGTTGGTTTTTATATGGCTTAAATAATTCTTCTTTAACCCTAATTAATTGTATGGGTTTGATACCTAATAAGGCCACCAAATCTTTAAGTTGTTTAACAGTTGGGGTATCCTTTAAGTACTCAATAATTTCAACATCTTGGTTGTTTTCATTTAACAAACACAAGGCTTCCCTACTTTTGCCACATCTTGGGTTATGATAGATTATTGTTTTCATGTGGTAATAATAAGCTTCATTTATCAAAATAATAAATTTAATCCAAATTACGCATTGGAAATGCATAATCGATAAAGAAACTGTAAATAAGTTTTATGCAAACTGCTAACATTTTCTATATCGGGATTAACCCAACTAAATCAAGTAGTTCGATTTTTCAAATCTTCTATTGATTAATTTGGGTTTAAGCAACATTTAAACACGATTTAAATCCAGATAAGTAATGTTTGGTTTTAGAAAATATATCAGTAAAAAGGACCTCTTGGGCTAGGCAAAGGGTCATCCTTACAGGATTTTCTCAATAGTCTGTTTGCTGAAGTTACCATAAGTTCATCCGTACGGGATTAGTTACTCGCTTAAAAATTTTTATCGATTTATGCTATGAACCCAGCGGGTTCAAATGCTTATAACTAAACCTAAATTACACATGTATCCGACCTCAGCGGGGTCGCACATCATCAAACAAAATCTTTTCCTATAAAATTAAATTAGGGCACGATTACATAATGAATACTACACATTTCAGAAAACACTTTTCCTATATTATTTTTTAAACTCACATGGCTGTAAAAAGCAAAAACCTCATCAGTATTAAACTAATGAGGTTTTCTGTACCCAGAGTCGGAGTCGAACCGACACGATTTCTCGCTAGTGTTTGAGACTAGTGCGTCTACCAATTCCGCCATCTGGGCAATTATTCAATTGTGCTAAAGCGGGGTGCAAATATATACAAAGTTTTTTTTGTGCAAACATTTAAAAAAAATCTAAAGTAAAACACTAGTAATCAAAGTAAATAATGCACATAGCTAATAATACTGAACAACTTTGGTTTTATAAAAAATAATAAAGACGTATTATTGTTCAACTCACATGAATAAAAATCTTACAGACGGCATTAACTTTTTATCAAAACTAAATAACAAGCGTATTTGGAATTATGTGAAATTAATGGCCAGTTATTATATATCTAAATCTACCGGAAAAGCATTTGTTAACGCAAAACCTACCAGCTTAGAAATAGAACCAACCACCAGTTGCAACCTACGTTGTCCGCAATGCCCAAGTGGCTTAAGAGAATTTACACGCAACACGGGAATGCTAGATTTACCCTTGTATAAAAAAATAATTGACGAAACACACCAAGAGTTGGTTTGGTTGATTTTATATTTTCAGGGTGAACCTTTTTTAAACAAACAGTTTTTAGAATTTGTAAAATACGCTGCACAAAAAAACATTTATACAGCTACCAGTAGCAACGCACATTATTTTACCGATGAAATGGCTAAAGCAACCATAGAAAGTGGACTTGACAGGCTAATTATTTCTATAGATGGAACCACCCAAGATACTTATGGAAAATACCGCAGGGGTGGTAATGTAGAAAAGGTAATTGATGGTACAAAACGTTTGCTTGAATGGAAGGAAAAACTTAACAGTAAAACGCCTCACATCATTTGGCAGTTTATTGTTTTTAAACATAACGAACACCAATTGCCCGAAATAAAAAAGCTAGCTAAACAAGTTGGGGTTGATGAGTTAGGGATAAAAACAGCTCAGATTTATGACTATGAAACCAGTGATAATTTTATTCCTGAAAATACTGAATTAAGTCGGTATGAAAAATTGCCTGATGGCAGTTATAAAATCAAAAACAAACTTTTAAACCAATGTTGGCGCATGTGGCGAGGCAGTGTAATTACTTGGAATGGACTGGTTGTACCTTGTTGTTTTGATAAAGATGCTACCCACCAATTTGGAGATGTAAGAGAAGCTACTTTTCATGAAGTTTGGCACAGCGACAGGTACAATAATTTTAGGAATGCGATTTTAAGAAGTAGGAAAGAAATAGACATTTGTAAAAATTGTACAGAAGGTACTAAAGTTTGGAATTAATAAATTAATACTACAATGAAAAAAGTTTTAGGTTTAGGTGGGATATTTTTCAAGTCGAAAGACCCTGTTGCATTAAACGAGTGGTACCGTACACATTTAGGCATTAACAATGAAGGTTGGGGCGCTTTATTTCCGCTTAATAAACTAAACGAAGAAGTTAATGATGGTTACCAATTGTGGTCGCCTTTTAAAGATGATACCACCTACTTTAAACCAAGCGAGCAATCGTTTATGATAAACTTTATTGTGCACGATTTAACTGCATTATTAGCCGAGCTTAAAAGTAATGGGGTTGATGTGATGGATAAAACCGAAAATGGCGAGGAAGGTAAGTTTGGCTGGTGCCTAGATCCTGAAGGAAATAAAATTGAATTGTGGGAGCCGCCTAAAAAGGATTAAAAACAAACAGTTCTGAGTTAATAAAACTACTCAATTATAATAATGCTTTTATTCTTTAAAAACGTTTGTTTTCTGAAAGAAATCATGTTCAACTTAAATCTAAATCCAACTCCATTTGGGTTGCCACCCAAGCCGGCATTACTTTTTTCTTGATAAAAAAGTAACCAAAAAATCAAGGCTTACGACAATTTTACTACAATCTACTGAGTATGTTTTTTGCCACGCAATCCAAGCCACTGCGTTTCAGGATTGCTTACACAAGCCCACTGCACAAACATCCTCATTGATTGTTACATAAAATTATCAGAGGCCGATAGAGTCATTCAAACAAGATTTATAATAAAAAAGTTATTTGAAAACAATTCAAATATTAAACTCCCTACTTTGGATTTTGAATTCATTTAAAAATTACCCAATCCTGTAACGGGCCATAAAATTACTAGGGCAAAAATCACGAATACTATTCCACTAAAAACATTTAATCGGTGAAGGTTTCGGGCTGATAAAACGTTGCGAAGTTTACCCGCAAAATACACAATACCAATCATGGTACTTAGCATGGTACTTAACACCACAATAAAAAAGAAAATCTTATTGTTGTAATCAAACTTCATTACTGTTTCTACATAAGTTGTTACTCCCATCCAACTTATTAGCACCATCGGATTTATACTGTTTAGCATAATTCCCTTCATAAAATATAACACTTTGCTCCTATCTGCTGGTGCAGCATCATCGGTATGATCAATTTCCTTTTTAACGATGGAGCGAATGCCTAAAAATACTAAAAATGCAAAACCTACTATCCTTATTTCATGGTCGTACTTTTGCATTTCGGCCCCAACAATTGCTGCGCCTAAAACAGCTACGGCAATAAAAGTTGCATCACTTAAAAGCACCCCCATGGCAATATAAAATGCTTTATTAAACCCGCGTTTTACACTGGTTTGAATAA
Organism: Bacteroidia bacterium; assembly: GCA_034676125.1. Taxonomy (GTDB): domain Bacteria; phylum Bacteroidota; class Bacteroidia; order UKL13-3; family UKL13-3; genus UBA6183. The sequence goes on along the minus strand of JAUCCO010000084.1, from coordinate 1,728 downwards.
GCGAGAAAAAAACAGTACCAAATGTTAATGTAAATAACAATCCAGTTATAATTCCTTTCCATACGGGGTCGAGCAAAAACATGTGACAAGTATAATAAAATAACACGGGCTACCAATAAGTAACCCGTGTTAATTATCAAAAAAAATAATGCGATTATAAATTACCAACCATATTTTCTGGTCTAACCCATTCGTCAAATTGTTCGTTGGTTACGTAACCCAACTGAATTGCAGCTTCTCTTAATGTTTTGTTTTCTTTGTGAGCTGTCTTAGCAATTTTAGCTGCTTTTTCGTAACCAATATGCGGGTTTAATGCAGTAACCAACATCAAACTATTTTCTAAATGACGCTTAATAGTTTCGTAATTAGGTACAATACCTTCAGCACATTTATCATTAAAACTAACACATGCATCACCTATTAACCTAGCGCTTTGTAATACGTTTGCAGCTATAAGTGGTTTAAATACGTTTAGTTCAAAATGACCGTTGCTACCACCAATACTCACCGCTACATCATTACCCATAACCTGAGCTGCCACCATTGTTAATGCTTCTGGTTGTGTAGGATTAACCTTACCGGGCATAATTGATGAACCTGGTTCGTTATCAGGAATCACAATTTCGCCAATACCACTACGCGGACCAGAAGATAACATACGAATATCATTGGCAATTTTCATGGCACTAACTGCTACACGTTTTAATGCACCACTTAATTCTACCATGGCATCATGTGCTGCTAAAGCTTCAAATTTATTTGGAGCAGTTACAAATGGAAGTCCAGTAAAATCGGCAATTTTTTTAGCCACAATTACATCATATCCTTTTGGTGCATTAAGTCCTGTGCCCACTGCTGTACCACCTAAAGCAAGTTCTGCTACCATTTCAAGTGCATTGTTTAATGCACGTACTCCATTGTCTAATTGTTGCACATAACCACCAAATTCTTGTCCTAAAGTTAAAGGTGTAGCATCCATAAAGTGGGTACGGCCAGTTTTAACAATATCTTTAAATTCAACAGCCCTTTTAGCCAATGTATTACGCAATTTCATAATACCCGGAATGGTGGTTTCATGTACCATTTTATATGCCGCAATATGCATTGCAGTAGGGAAAGTATCGTTTGATGATTGAGATTTATTTACATCATCATTTGGATGAAGCACCTTTGTTTCGTCAGATAATTTACCACCATTTATTACATGTGCACGGTAAGCAATTACCTCATTCGCATTCATGTTACTTTGGGTACCGCTGCCTGTTTGCCAAATTACCAATGGAAACTCTCCATCTAATTTACCAGCCAAAATCTCTTCGCAAGCCTTGCTAATCAAATCACGCTTTTCGGCAGATAACACACCTAATTCGCAATTAGCATAAGCCGCAGCTTTTTTTAAATAAGCAAAAGCATAAATCACCTCTTTAGGCATACTTGCCTCTGGGCCAATTTTAAAATTATTACGTGAGCGTTCAGTTTGTGCTCCCCAATACTTGTCGGCAGGTACTTTAACCTCGCCCATAGTGTCGTGTTCAATTCTAAATTCCATTATAATTTATTTTAACGTGGCGCAAAAGTATAAGATTTATTAGCGTTACCACAAGATATTTATTAGGTTTTGATTTAAGTACAGGTGTATGAGGGAAAATTATGGGGTAATAAAATCAACTTCGAAATCTAAAATCCGAAATTAGCTACGCTGAACGTTGTTTCGAAAAGGGGAAGATT
>JAUCCO010000083.1:0-15469 GCA_034676125.1 Bacteroidia bacterium | reverse complement strand
ACTGATTTACAGTTTCTTTATCGATTATGCATTTCCAATGCGTAATTTGGGTTTACTTCAACCACAAAAAAAATCCCTACCATTAATAAAAACAGCAGGGATTTTTTTTTGAATACCTTTATATTATCCTTTATTGATAATTAACTTTTGGCCAACATTAATTCTGCTGCCTTTAATATTATTCCAGCGTCTTAAATCACTTTGGTTAACATTGTATTTATTAGCTAATTTACCAAGCGAATCACCACTTTTTACGGTTATTGTTCTTGCTTTGCCATGGCTTTTACTAGCTATTTGTTTTTTCTCCAAAGCCAATTGGCGGTTCATGGCCAATCTTTGTTCGTTACTGCTTTGCTTAAATGTACTATCGTTTAACGAAGCAAACATAATAGCTTTTTCGTAAGGTAAGTTTAAAGTTACATCGCCTACGCCATACGGAATAACGGCACGTTTAATAGCTGGGTTATAACCTAATAATTCGTTTAAGGTCATATCCAAATTATTGGCCAATGCACTTAAATTGTAGGATGCATCAACATGTACAGTATCCATATGAAATTCTATATCTGCATTCTCCGATGGATAAATATTATGTTCAGATGGATAATTCATCATATAAGTAGCTGCAATAAATGCAGGAACATATCCACGGGTTTCGCCTGGTAAATATTTTTGTATGGCCCAAAAGTTTTTAACTCCACCAGCTTTTCTAATGGCTTTATTTACATTACCTGGTCCGCAATTGTAAGAGGCAATAACCAATAACCAATCGCCATAAATACGGTACGAGTTACGCAAATATTTTATAGCCGCTTCGGTAGATTTTAGTACATCTCTACGTTCATCATAAATAGCCGTAGTTTTTAATCCATACATACGGCCAGTAGGAGCCATAAATTGCCACATTCCAGCAGCGCCTACAGGAGAAGTTGCCATTGGGTTTAAAGCAGATTCTATCACTGCTAAATATTTTAATTCCATTGGCATGTTTGCCCTATCTAAGGCTTCTTCAAACATGGGGAAATAAAACTTGCTATAAGCTAACATTTTAGAGGAAAGGTTACGTCTTCTAACAGTATATAAATTAATATATGGTTTAACGTATTCGTTGTAATCTAACTGCACCTCCGATTCAAGTAATGATAAACGATATGCAACAACAGAGTCTGCATACATCGGAATATCGTTTTCTTCAAATCCGTAAATGTTTAAATCGCCTTGTGATTTTTTAGGGTACAGTTTGTTTCGTAACTTAATGGTGTTGGTATCTACCATTGCTAAGGTAGCCTCATCCATGTGTTTAACTACCAATTGTGCATTCGCTTTAGCGCCTGTAAAAAGTAGGGTTCCGGTTATAATGTACGATAAAATTCTATTCATTAAATTGTATTATCAACAACAATAATTGTTGCTGGGTGAATAACAAACATAACTTTTTTGGCATAAAAAGCACAATTAGCCATGTTTTAATTTTACCAGTAAACGTAATATTGCCTTATTTATTGGTCAATAATAAAAGTATTATTATTGGTGGTTGATGTTTTAAAAGTTAAATCAAACCAATTTATTTAAGGTTGATGGTGAGCTAAAAAAATAAAAAAAGGCAATCCTCATTTACCATTTTTTTAAAAAAAATATTACCTCGCAAATGGAGCTGTTTGTTGGGTTTCAAATTGGTTTGATAAATATTTATAATGTGCCGCCATTGCAATCATTGCAGCATTATCAGTGCAATACTCAAAAGCCGGAATAAATGTTTTCCAGCCATGTTTTGCTCCTTCAGTTTGTAAGGCCAATCGTAAACCACTATTTGCAGAAACACCACCAGCCAATGCCACCTGATTAATTTGTGTATGTTTTGCGGCTGCAATCAATTTTTTAATTAATTGTTTGATAATAGCATGTTGTATGCTGGCACAAATATCAGCCAAGTTTTGTTCAATAAAATTTGGGTTAGCGGCAACCTGTTTCTGAATAAAATATAAAAAAGAAGTTTTTAAACCACTAAAACTAAAGTCGAAATTTGGCATATTAGGCACCGGAAATTCATAAGCCAACGGGTTTCCTGTTTGTGCATATTTATCAATTAATGGTCCGCCTGGGTAGGGTAGGTTCAATATTTTTGCTGCCTTATCAAAAGCTTCACCTGCGGCATCATCAATTGTTTTTCCAATAATTTCGTGTTCAAAATAATTAGTTAATTTAACCAATTGGGTATGTCCACCACTTACTGTTAAACATAAAAATGGAAATTCAGGCTTTGGTTCATCAATAAAATGAGCCAAAATATGCGCTTGCATGTGGTGAACTGCTATTAATGGAATATTTAAACTTAGGGCCAAACCTTTAGCAAACGAGCAACCCACCATCAACGAACCTATTAATCCTGGCCCGCCCGTAAAAGCTATTGCACTTAAATCGGCAGTAGTAATTTTAGCTTGTTTTAAAGCCACATCCACCAGCGGCACTATATTTTGTTGGTGTGCACGCGAAGCTAATTCAGGCACTACACCACCATATTGCTCGTGTATTTGTTGGCCAGCCACAAGGTTACATAATACTTTTCCGTTGTTTATTACCGCTACTGATGTATCATCGCACGAAGATTCTATGGCTAATATTGTAATATTTGTTTGGTTCAAAATTAGTAATACTTATTTTTGCTAACATACCTAATTGCGCGTACTAAAATACATATCGGTTTCTTTGCTCATATTGCTTATGCTTTTGCTTGGCACCGCCTATGCGTTATTTAAAAACAATACATTTCAAAATTGGCTTACTGATAGGTTAAGCAGTTATTTAAGTGCGCAATTTAAAACTAATATTAGTATTGGACACATAAACTATAAACCATTGCACACTTTTGAACTGGATGATGTGTTTTTTGGTGACCATAAAAACGATACACTTTTTTATGTAGGCAAGCTAAATTTTAATCTAGCAGGTTTTCAACTCGATTCTTCAAAGTTTAGTTTAAGTGATGTTAAAGTAACTGATGCTTACTGTAATTTAAAGTTTTATAAAGACAGCTCATTTAATATTGATGTGTTGTTTAACATCTTCGACCCAAATGATACGCTTCCAAGTCCTGGTCCTCCAATTACTGTACATTTTGATAAGGTTACTTTAGTAAATGCACGTTTTAGGTTGGTAAATGAGTTGGATACGTCTACCTGGGGAAATGCTTTTGCGCCAAACGATCAGTACTTTTATAATATCAATGCTACCACCGATGATTTTTATATTATTAAAGATTCCCTACACTTTGTTGTTAACCATTTAGATTTAGAAGAGAAATGTGGTTTTGTGGCCAATCACATTAAATCTATTGTTACCATTTCGCCAACTTGTATGTTGTTTGATTCCCTAGAGTTAAAAACACCTTATACCCATGCTGGTAATTATTATAGTATGCGGTATGATAATTATAAATCGTTCAGCAATTTTTATGATGATGTTAAATTAGATATAAAATTAAACTCATCGGTGGTTGATATGCGCGATGTAATTTATTTTGCCGAACCTTTAAAAGATTTTAAATATAAGTTTAAGTTAAAAGGAAGCGCAAAAGGTACTTTAAGCAACCTGCGATTAAAAAATATTGATGCTAGATTTGGCCAATCAGGTGTGTTTAGGGGTGATGCAAGTTTAAACGGATTACCAAATATTGATAAAACCTTTATTGATGCAAAAGTAACGCAAGTGTTAGCCAGTAAAGCCGATATGGAATACATTGCACAAATGCCTTTGTCCGATAATTTAAACCAACTTGGGGCAATTAATTTTAAAGGACAATACACTGGTTTTTATCAAGATTTTGTGGCCTATGGCGATTTTAAAACTGCACTTGGTAATGTATCAACCGATATAAACATGAAAATTGCTGACGAAAGTGCAGCTTCTAAATACTCAGGAAACTTGGTTTTATATGGCTTTAATTTAGGCAAATTAATTGATCAAAAGCTATTAGGTAAAATTACAGGTAATGCAAGTTTAACTGGGCAAGGTTTTGATTTTGAAACCATGAAAACAGAAGTAAAAGCGCAAATAGATAGCTTTAGTTTTTATGGGTATAATTATTCAAATATTGCAATAAATGGCAACTTGCTTGATAAACAAATTGGTGCAGATTTATCTATAAATGATAAGAACTTAAACCTACAGTTTAATGGAGGAATTGATATGGCCCATGAGGTTACCAAATATCAATTTCAAACCAAAATACGCAATGCCAATTTGCTGCCATTAGGGTTTGATACAAGTGATGTAACCATTAGTGTCGATGCGGATATAAATTTTGCATGGAAAAATCTAGATCAGAATGATGGAAAAATAAATATTACTGATTTAAGCATTGCAAAAAACGATGATTTATTTGGTGTAAAAACCATATTTATTAATGCTGTAAACCAAGGCGATTACCGAACCTTATCTTTAAAATCTGATAACATAGATGCCGAAATAAAAGGTAAGTATAATTTGCTAGAATTAGGCCATGCTGCTGAAGTTGCCATGCATCAACTTATACCAGAATATTTTAGAAAACCACATGATAATATTCGCCAAAAGCAAAACTTTCAGGTTGAAGTAAACATCAAAACACTTTATCCATTTAACGAGCTATATTTTAAAGATATTGAATTTAGAAATGCACAATTTAAAGGTGCTTTTAATGAAAATACACAGCAATGGTTTGCCAATGCATATATTGGTAGTTTGCATTATAATAAAACCCATATAAGAGGTGTAACCATTAAGCATACAAAAGGTAGTGGCGAGGAGGCTGAATTATTGGCTTCATTTAACCGTATTTTAGTTAACGATACCATTTATGCCCGCAACGCATCAGCCCGCATTGTGCAAAATAAAAATATACTTAATGTGGATATTAAAGTAGCAGATAGCAGCAGTTTATTTACCACCAATACCAACACGCAAATTGTGTTGCAAGACAATAGAATTACAGCAAATTTTAATAATAGTGCGTTTCAATTTAGGTCGGGAGATTTTGTATTGCGCCAAGGTAGCACAGTGTGTTACAGCGATTATGCATTAGATTTTACCAACTTTAACCTTACACGTAATACTACTGAAGTAATATTAGTTAATGGCGTTTATAGTTTTAAAAATGCACATCAAATGCTTATTGATGCGAGTAATATTAGGCTTAATTTAATAAACGATTTATTGCCAGGATTACAAATTCATACGGATGGTGTTTTAAATGGGAACATTACTTTATCAAACAAAAATAATGCAATGGTAATTGGTGGCGATGCTACTGTTACAAACCTATCTTTAGATAAAGATACACTTGGCGATTTTAGGTTATTGAGTAACTATGCCAATGATCAAAATAAATTAATGGCCTTTATAAAATCTGTTAATGGTAAATTACGTAACCTAGAGATTGGGGGATATTATAACTTAAATAGTAAAGATGAAGCACTAAATTTTACCATAAATTTTGATGAGTCAGACATAACTTCATTTCAAGCTTTTGTAAAAGATTATATTAAGCTACTTGGCGGAAATGTGCGGGCAAACGGAATGTTAACGGGTAGTTTTGATAAGCCTAAACTTAGCTGTAATATCGATTTAATGGGTGTAACATTAATGGTTGATTATTTAAAAACCATTTACACATTTAGTACTTCGGCTGCCATTACCGAGAAACAAATTTCTATAGCACCAACTGAAGTTCGAGATATTAATGATCATCGAGGTACCGTTACAGGATACATTAATCATAAAAACTTTGGACAGTTTTATACAGATTTATCGGTTAGTAATTTAAATAATTTCCAGGTGCTTAATACTTCTTCAAAAGATAACGATTTGTTTTATGGTAAAGCATATGCTGATGGTGGTTTAACACTTAAAGGCCCAATAAATGATATGGTATTTAATGCCGAGTTAACGGCAAGGGCGGGTAGTGTAATTAATATTCCACTAAGCTCAAGTTATGGCGATCAGGATGGTTTGATACATTTTGTAAGTAAAGATTCAACGGTAGGTAGAGGATTTAAAAAACGCTCGGGTGCATTAAGTGGTTTTTCTATTAATTGTATGATGCATGTAAATAATAGTGCTGAAATTAATATTATACTTGACGAGCAACAAGGAGATAAAATTAGAGGAAGAGGCAATGGCGATATTAAGTTTGAACTTACCCGAAGTGGACAGTTTAATATGTTTGGTGATATTGAAATAAACGAGGGCGATTATAAGTTTACTGCCATGAATTTATTTACCAAAAAGTTTATTTTAAAACCAGGTGGAAGAATAAGTTGGACGGGTGATCCGCTTGGTGGACAAATGAATATTACGGGTTCGTATACTGCCCGTACCAATGTGGCTGATATTATTGCTGGTGCAACTAAAGAAGAGCTTGAATCAATTAAACAACAGCGTGTTTTGGTGGAGTGTTTATTGTATGTTAAAGGCAATTTGCTTAGTCCCGATATTAAGTTTGATATGAATGTGGCAGATGCAAGTGGAACGTTGTCTGGTAACACCATTTCGGAGTTGCAAAATACAATACGATACTGGCGCACCGAAAACGAATTAATGACCCAGCAAGTAATAAGCATTATGTTATTTGGCAGATTTACGCCTACTAATGTTCAAAACGCTAACTCTTCGCCAAATTTAACAGCAGGTGTTAATAATACTTTAAGTGGTTTTGTATCGGCACAGGCCACTACTTTTATTCAGCAGCTTATACCTGGGCTTGATGTAAATGTAGATTACCATACAGGAAACGAAAGCGTTAGAGGTAGGCAAATTATAACCGGTACCAAACGTGTTTTTGATAATAGGCTAGAGATTCAAGCCAGCTTTGATCCTGTAAATACGTATCAAAATTTTTTAACGCAATACAACCTAACCCGCGATGGTAACTTTAAAGCCAAAGCATTTTCACGCGCTCAACTTGATCCAATTTATAACCGAAATATTAATACCAATGGAGTTGGTTTATATTACCGTAAAGAATTTGAAAGTTTTGGTGACATATTTAGTAATAAAAGTAAAAATCAAATTAAATTAACTCCGTAAAAATTGTGCAGTTTTTTGTTAAACTTGTATAAATATAAACCCCACAATAATTAAATAATAAAACACTAATTATATGAATAACGCAGGAATTCCTTCGGTTAATTTAGCCGATTTTATTAATGGTACACCACAACAAAAAGATGCATTTGTACAACAGCTTGGCAAGGCTTACGAAGATATTGGATTTGTAGCCGTTCGTGGTCATTTTTTAAGTGATGAACTTAGCAATAATTTATACCAACAAGTACAACAATTTTATGCATTAAGTGATGATAAAAAAGAAGCTTACCAAGTGCCTGGATTAGCTGGCCAACGTGGGTATACCAGTTTTGGCAAAGAGCATGCAAAAGGCCGCACCGAAGGCGATTTAAAAGAATTTTGGCAGTTTGGCCAATGGGTAGATGATGGTGATAAAATTAAAGATGAATACCCAGATAATGTGAGCATAAATGAATTGCCACAGTTTAATGTTTACGGAAAAGAAGCCTATAAAAAATTGGAAGAAACAGGTAAATACATGTTGCGTGCAATTGCTTTATATTTAGGATTAGATGAGTTTTATTTTGATGATAAAATACACAATGGCAACAGTATTTTACGTGCAATACATTATCCACCAATTACCAATGAACCTAAGAGTGCAGTGCGTGCAGCCGAGCATGAAGATATTAATTTAATTACACTTTTAATGGGTGCATCTGCCGAAGGATTAGAAGTGTTAAACAAACAAAACCAATGGGTGGGCATTACCGCATTACCCGATCAGTTGGTTGTAAATGTTGGAGATATGTTGCAACGTTTAACCAACAATAAATTAAAATCAACCACACACCGTGTAGTAAATCCACCACGCGAAAAATGGGGCACATCTCGTTTTAGTATTCCGTTTTTTTTACATCCCAAAAGCAATATGCCATTAGATTGTTTAGCAGATTGTGTTACTCCACAAAATCCATTACAGTATCAACCCATAACTGCAGGCCAATACCTAGACGAAAGACTAAGAGAAATAGGGTTGAAGAAATAGAGGTTTGAATTATTAAATATCACGGAAATAATTAAGGAGAAATTTTATTTACGATATTAATTTCCCACTAGGTTGTTTACTAAAAGTTGTTTAGTTTTGAGTACACTAATTTATATAATTACCAAAATTTTTAAAGCAATTTTAAGTCGACCTTGTTGGAGAAATTTCTAAAGCTATTTTAGATGAATATTGAACGAATTGTTTAATAGCCAGCTTGGTTCAGTTGCAAATGTTGTTAATTTAATTTTGGATAATTAATATAAAATAATAAAATAAGTATACTCAATAAAACAGCACTAAAAACAAAACTATGAAAACAAAAACTAATTTATTAGCCATGTTAATTATTTTAATTAGCTGGAGCAATCATGCCCTTAGTCAAACATTATTTAAAGACTTAATTGAAGGAAAAAAAAGTTCCTATCCTGAACAATTTATTAATGTTAATGGTACAATGTATTTTACTACATCTATTGATTTTAGGCTCATTTATCAATTATGGAAGTCGGATGGAACAGCCGCAAATACAGTACTTGTTAAAGATAGTATAGTAACTTCAAACTTTGGCAGCACAATTACTTTTATAAACCTAAACGATACGCTGTATTACATGCTCAATAAAAATGGTTCATCCACATTTGCAACCATTACTGAATTATGGAAAACTGATGGTACCACAGCTGGTACAGTATTGATTAAAACACTAATTAATGATAATCCAAGGAGTGGAACTGGTGATGCACCTCCAGGTAATTATACTGTTTTAGGAAATAAACTATATTTTCAATTTGGTAGTGGTAAGGGAGTAGAACTTTGGGTTAGTGATGGAACTACAGATGGAACTAAGGAAGTAGTTGATCTAAATCCTGGTAAAAATGGAGGCGTTTTTAGCTCAATGATTGTATATAAAGAAAAGTTATATTTTGGAGGTAGTGCGATTACTGGTAAAAGTGAACTTTACAGTAGTGATGGAACAGTAACTGGAACAACTTTGGTTAAGGGAGGAAATGAGTTATCAGAACCCCGATATTTTACTATTTGTAACGATACATTATATTTCCAAGCCATATCCAACTCGAAAGAAGGTCTTTGGAAAACAGATGGAACCGCTGCTGGAACGGTAAATGTTACCGATACAGGGTTTAATTATGACGCTAAGGTATTTAACAATTCGATGTATTATAGTTTTGGCGGTGTATTATGGAAAAGTGATGGAACTAAAGAAGGAACATTGTCATTAAAGGATTCGGCTGGTGGAGTTATTGGTATACTTAATAATACTATTTACTCAGCTTTTAGTATTCCTACAGATACACAACCTTATTATGTTAGTAGTTATTGGAAAAGTGATGGAACTGCTGCAGGCACACAAAGGGTTTCAGATAAATTGGGTAAAGCTGCTTCCTTTAATATTATTAATGATAAAATGTATAGTTTGGTTGAAGATGCTGCTGGATATGCAACTGCATTATTTGAATCTGATGGAACTGATTCAGGTACAATTAATTTATTTAATGGTATTTCATTAAGTAATCCTTTTGTGTTTAATAATACATTTTTCTTTACCAATTTTCATCCAGCAAGTGGATTTGAATTGTGGTCATTAAGCCCAAATAATACTGGAGTTTTCGTTAATCAAATTGAAGATAGGGGAATGCTAATTTATCCAAATCCATCTTCGGGTATTTTTAATATTAAAAGCAATAACAATACAAATATTACGATTCTAGTATTCAATATGTTTGGCCAGCTGATTTTATCACAACAAAATACCACAGAAATAAATTTAACTAGTGAACCCAAAGGAGTTTATTTTATGAAAATTAATGATGGCACAACTACCCTTAATCGTAAAATTATAGTAGAGTAATATGGCTTAATATTATTTGATTAAGGTTGTGGTTTAAAATGACATGGTCACTTATCTAGTTATGGAAGATTTCGCACTCTTTTTTTAATCAAAATAAATAGTGCTTTTTGAATGAAAATTAATTCGTTAGTATTCAATAAGTTACATTATGACTGATAAATCATGCAAAAAATGGTTATTAATTGGTGATGATACAATGGTTAAAAAGTGACAGTAACTCCTATTTGGTAGATACCAAACATCTTGAAATTTTTTGCAGATAAAGTTGGAGTATCACCTAAGCTGCGTGATGAGATATTTACTACATTAGTAAAGTTATAACTAGGGTTTACAAATGTTAAAACAGCTGGTTTTGTAATTGGCTTAAGAATTTATTCTTTTAATCATTACATAAACGCTGGTTAAATCATACCTTGCGGCATTATATGGTATATTCCACTTTAATGTTTTTGATGAGATTGCATGACCAAGTTACCCAAAGCGCATAAGTTTATTGACCTTTCAGACTACGGAAGACCAATTGCAAAACTTATCGCTAAAGCATTAAAAAACACTTCTTTCACACCAATTCATGTTACCGTTGGATTTATAATAGCGGGTCTTTTTGCAATTTATTGTATCCTTCAAGAACATTATTGGTTAGCAGCTTTTTTTTTAATTTTAAAATCGATTTTAGATGCTGCTGATGGTGAACTTGCTCGCGTAAAACAAACACCATCATACACGGGTAGATATTTAGATTCGGTTGCCGATATTATATTAAATGCATTGTTTTTTATTACCATTTGGTATGTAACTAACACAAGTATTTGGATTTGTTTGTTCGCATTTATTGGCTTGCAATTACAAGGTACATTGTACAATTATTATTATGTAATTTTAAGAAATAAATTCGATGGTGATACCACAAGTCGTGTGTTCGAAAACAAAACTCCGATAGCATTTACTGGCGAAAAACAAAAGCATGTAAATGTGTTATTTGCTTTGTTTAAACTGTTTTATGGTGTGTTTGATAAAATCATTTACTGGTTAGATAAAAAAGCAAATAATGGTAAAGCTATACCAAATTGGTTAATGACTTGTGTTTCTGCGCTTGGGTTAGGTTGTCAATTGTTAATTATTTCCATCATGCTTGTGTTAGGTTTAAAATCCTTTATTCTATATTTTTTTGTAGTGTACTCTGCTTTTATTTTTGTTTTTATTGCAATAAGAAGAGTTTTCTATTCATAAAGCCTACTTACAATGCCAGCAGATTTATAGAAGTAATGATGAGTTGGCAACCATGTGTTGTATTAATTTGTACTGCATGATTTTGGTTTATAATAACAAAATCATGCTTGGTTAAAGTGGGTAAATTGCTATTAATAAAAGCATCACCCATTGTTACATACACAAACATAAAATCTGCATTGTTATTTAGTTGGGTTGATTGATTTGCCACTAAATTTAAGTGTTCCACTTTGGTTGTAATTTCTGGTTTAAAAATTACGTTAAAATCAACCACTTTGCCAATTTAACTGGTTGGACATGCACCATTAAAATGATGAACTTGATATGGTTTTAGATCTACAATTTCTTTATTGTTGCCATCAACTTGATGGGTGATGTTTAATTCGCCATCAATCAACATCAAAACTCTATTAAAGCCTGCTAATGCTGTAAATTCAGAAGTAGCTGCATCAATAGTTGCAGTGCTAATTCTAAATAAAAAATCGCGCTTGTTGTAATCTGAATTTGCTGGGTAAATAAACAATTGGGTTGTAGTGCCACCACTCCATTTACTAGTTTGCTGTTGGTTTTGTTTGATGATGTGCATGGTGTTTATTTTAAAATAATTTAAGTGGAAATACTTTAGACTGCTTTCTTTAAAATCATAACAGTTTTTTGTAAAAATATAGTATTTGGAACGGTTATCGTTTCTCCTTCATTGGTTTTTATATGCACAAAAAAATAAGTTAAGTCAGCAATTTCTCCTTCTATTGGTGCATCCTTATCTATTATTCTAATGGTATCACCAATATGAAGTGGATGATTGAAAAATATGATTATACTAGATGTAATGTTGGAGAGTAACGACCATTGCGCAAAAAATGCAATACCCAAAGCTGTTAATATTGTACTTACAAATACGGCAATTTCGTTTTGTTTTAAACCCCAAATTGCACCCAATAAAACCACTAATGTTAAAGTGGTAAAAAATTGAATTACTTTAATGATTACCTTTCGCCTTGCCCTTTGTAATTGGGCACTTTTTAAGGTGCTATTTATATAGTTTTTTGTAACAAAGTAAGTTATCAAGTATCCTATTATTACTATTACACTTTGTATAATTTGAATCTTATAGTTTTCCATTATTTCTAATTGTTTTGTGCATTAATTAAGGCAATTCAATAATAAGCCTAAAAAAACCTTGTAAAAATGTATGGTTAAGATGCTAATTTAAACTGATAAAACAAAATGAGTTTTAACCATTTTATAAAATTGAAATATAGTAGCATATAATCTAAGTTAGTTTAACTACTTTAATTGTAATTAGTGGGCTATTTTTCCTTGGTAAATACTTTTCTAGTTTCTTCTATATATGGTTAAATTACCTCCATGCCCATTTAAGTAAAGCGGTAATATTATTTGTAGTGTTGATTTGTAACATTTTGGTAAGCTTAATTTTGATACATATTGTTTGGGTTTATTTTTTAGTTATACCTATAAATAAACCTAAATGTTATGCTAAACTTATTTAACGCAAATGGCAATTTAGATGAAATTGTTTTTGCAAACAGAAACAAAGCTTACGGTGCTTATCAAATCCGTAAACAATACGATGTAACTCTTACAAAGGCTGTATTTATTATGTTATCAGCCTTTGTTTTGTTGTTCTTATTCGGGTTAATTCCTTCTTCAACCAAACCTAATATTATTTCAAAAGGTAGTGATGAGGGTGTTATTTGGGTTGAAAGAATAATAGACATTCCTAATATATATATTCCTACAAAGCCAGAAAATGTTAGTGCAGGAAGTACATCAAGCCCCAAAGAAAGTTTTGTAATTTCGGCAGATAATAAGGTTGTTCAAACCATTATAACAACAACAGCAACTAATCATTTCCCGTCTACTTTATCAAACCAAATAGCAGGAAACGGCAACCCAAATGTAATGGGAAATTTGCCTGGTAAAATTACTACAACGGCTGCTCCAAGTTCACCTTATTCTAAAATTGTTGAGATATTACCTGTGTTTGATAATGGTAATAGTGAATTGTTAAAATATCTCGAAAATAACATTGAGTATCCCGATAGAGCTAGAGTAGCGCAGGTAATGGGCAAAGTAATTGTTACTTTTATAGTTGATGAAAATGGTGTAGTGAGTGATATTGCTATCGAAAAAGGAATTGGTTTTGGATGTGATGAAGAAGCCATGCGTGTAGTTGCAAATATGCCTAAATGGAAACCTGCTTTGCAAAATGGTAAATCGGTAGCGGTACATATGCGCTTACCAATTCAGTTTGCTTTAAACTAAAATAAAGTACCACCTCTGTGGCTAGGGAAAGCTCCAAAGTGTTTGTATGCTTTTTCGGTAACCTCTCTACCACGTGGTGTGCGACTCATAAATCCTTCTTGAATTAAATAAGGTTCATACACCTCTTCAATTGTTCCAGATTCTTCGCCAATTGCAGTTGCAATAGTACTTATTCCTACAGGTCCACCTTTAAACTTTTCTATAATGGTACGCAATATCTTATTATCCATTTCATCTAATCCTTCCGAATCGACATTTAATGCTGTTAAAGCATATTTGGCAATATCTAAAGTAATGGTGCCATCACCTTTTATTTGAGCAAAGTCTCTTGTTCTGCGCAATAATGCATTGCCAATTCTGGGTGTTCCCCTGCTTCTACGAGCAATTTCTTCGGCTGCTTCTGGGTCAATTGGTGTATTGATAATTTCTGACGAACGGGTAATAATTTTTTTCATCAACACTTTATCGTAATACTCCAAACGGGCATTGATACCAAAACGAGCACGTAGGGGCGAGGTAAGTAAACCAGAACGTGTGGTAGCGCCAATTAAAGTAAAGGGATTTATTTCTAATTGTATACTTCGTGCATTTGGTCCCGAGTCTATCATAATATCAATTCGGTAATCTTCCATTGCAGAGTATAAAAACTCTTCAACCACTGGACTTAATCTATGTATTTCATCAATAAAAAGTACATCACCTTTTTCGAGGTTAGTGAGCAAACCTGCGAGGTCGCCAGGCTTTTCTAAAACTGGTCCTGAGGTGGTTTTAATATTGCTGCCTAACTCTTGTGCAATAATGTATGATAAGGTAGTTTTACCCAAGCCTGGAGGGCCATGCAATAACACATGATCTAAAGCTTCTTCGCGTTGCACTGCGGCTTGCACAAAAACTCGTAAGTTTGCTAGTATCTTTTCTTGACCAGTAAAATCGCTAAAAGTTTGTGGACGCAACACGCGCTCAAAATCCTTTTCGGGGCCAGTTAAGTTTTCGTCTTCTGTATTTAAATTTGGGTTGCGCACCTTGCGAATATATTGCTTTTACTAATCTTTACTAAATAGCCATTTTGCTATTAATTTATAACTTGGTTTTTTGCCATACATTAAAATACCAATACGGTAAATTCGTCCGGCAATCCAGGTTGTAAAAATAAACCCAGCAACCAAACAAACCATGGATGTAACTACCTCCCAAATTGGCACATCAAAAGGCAACCTCACCATCATTACTACAGGTGCAGTAAACGGAATTACAGATAACCAAAAAGCCAAAGCTCCATTTGGATTTGCGGTAATAGCGCTTTGCGCAATAACCAATGCAAATATTAAAGGCATGGTAATAGGTAACATAAATTGTTGGGTATCGGTTTCGTTATCTACTGCCGAACCAATTGCGGCAAACAAGGCTCCGTAAAATAAATAGCCACCAATAAAATAAAACAAAAACATGCCAATAAAATAAACAAAATTAAAGTTAGCCAATGCTTGTATGATATCACCAATTTCGCTGTTGGATGCAGCTTGCGAACCTTCTGTTAATGCTTGTTGTGCATCAGGCGAAATTCCCATATTGCTCATTATAGCACCCGAAACACCACTGCCAAATATGCTCACAATCAAAACCCAAATGGTAAATTGGGTAAGGCCAACTAAGGCTATACCTAATATTTTGCCCATCATTAATTCAAATGGTTTTATTGATGAAATAATTACTTCTACAATACGGTTTGATTTTTCTTCGATAACACCACGCATAATTTGTACGCCATAAATAAATATAAACATATAAATCATGATGGCACCAATGTATCCAAGTGCAGTACTTGCACCTACATTGCCGCTTTCTAAGCCCTTTTCGGTAACTTTTATGGTGTGTACGGTAATATTTGAACTATTTATTTTCTTCAGTGTTTCCGTATCTATTCCGTTGTTTTTAAGAAGCGTGTTTTTTACTTCAGTGTCTAACTGTTTTTCAATATACATTACAGTACCTAA
>JAUCCO010000082.1:0-15500 GCA_034676125.1 Bacteroidia bacterium | reverse complement strand
TCCGGTAATGCTTAATGAGTGCCTTGAAGGCTTAAATATTAAACCTGATGGCGTGTATGTAGATGTAACTTTTGGTGGTGGAGGGCATAGCAGAGCTATTTTAGAAAAACTTGGCCCTAAAGGAAAGTTAATTGCCTTTGACCAAGATGAAGATGCAAAAGCAAATATTCCTAAAGATGATAGATTGATATTTATCGATCAAAATTTCGAGTTCATAAAAAATCACATCCAATACCAAGGCTTATTACCAGTTGATGGAATTTTAGCCGATTTAGGTGTTTCATCACATCAATTTGATGTAGACGAAAGAGGTTTTAGTTATCGTTTTGATGAAGCTATATTAGATATGCGTATGGATAGAACTGCTGGCAAAAGTGCTGCTGATATTCTAAACACAGCTACTGAAGCTGAAATAGCTGACATGTTTTATTATTATGGCGAGCTTAACCAAGCACGCAGCATGGCAAAACAAATTATAGTGGCCCGCCAAGGGAAACTAATTAATACAGTTGCCGATTTAAAAAATGCCCTGAACCAATTTGCACCAAAGTTTAAAGATTACAAGTTTTGGAGTCAAGTATTTCAGGCATTGCGTATTGAAGTAAATAGAGAGTTAGAAGTGTTAAAAGGTTTACTTAATCAATGCGCAGATGTAATAAAACCCGAAGGCAGATTAGTAGTAATGAGTTACCACAGCTTAGAAGATAGGTTAGTAAAAAACTACATCAACACAGGTAATTTTAAAGGCGAATTAGAGAAAGATTTTTATGGCAATCCAATTAAACCATTTACTGCAATTAGCAAACGGGCAACTACTGCAAATGCACAAGAATTAGAAGAAAACACACGTTCACGTAGCTCAAAACTACGCATAGCACAAAGAAATCAACCCAAATAAACCATTAGCAAACCCATATAAAAAAACTTAATGGCAAACAGGATTATATCAAACGAAGAAGTAGAAGAAAAAGAAGCAAACGAAGAAGAAAAACCAAAAGAAACTTCAAAGTTTACTTCTGCCATGCAAAAAATGGCCGACTTCGATTTTAATATTTCAAAGGAATGGATGGTACGTCAAATTCCATTCGGTTTGTTTGTAATGGTGCTGTTGTTGGTGCATATATATAATGTACACTCAACCGAAAGAATAATTAGAAAAACAGATAAACTAAATAAAGAAATTAAAGAATTACGCTCAGAATATATCACCATTTTAAGTGCATTAATGAGCGATAGTAAACAATCAACCGTAGCAAAAAAACTAGATACTTTAGGTATAAAAGAATTGATATCACCACCAATAAAAATAACCTATTAACATACAAAAAGTGGCAACAAATAATAGAAAAGTTATACTAATACGTACCTACACCGCATTTGCATTTATGTGTGTGTTTGCTGCTGCTATTATAGCTTATCTGTTTAAAATACAGTTTAAAGAAAAACAACATTGGGTAGAGTTAAGCCAAAGTTTAAGCTCAACAATACAAACTGTAGAACCCGCTAGAGGAAGCATATTTGCTATTGATGGAAGTTTATTGGCCACATCGTTACCTATATATGATTTAAGGCTTGATGGAAAAGCACCTGGATTTAACAAAGGCGACTTATTTGAAAACAATGTAGATTCACTTGCATTGATGCTATCACAATTATTTGGTGATAGAAGTAAAGCGGATTATAAACGCATTTTAACGGGCGTAAAAAAACGCAAAGACCGTTATTATTTACTTAAGCGTAAAGTAAGTTATCCAGAGATGAAAGCTGTTAAAGAATTTCCTATTTTTAGATTGGGAAAATACAAAGGCGGTTTAAATATTGAAGAAAAAAACAAACGCGAAAAACCGTTTGAATATTTGGCCGAAAGAACTATTGGTTATAGTATTCAAGGCATTCAACCTGTAGGTTTAGAAGGTGCATTTAATAAAGATTTAAGTGGTAAAGAAGGTAAACGTGTGATGCAACGTATTGCTGGTGGAACATGGATACCAGTGAACGATGAAGAGCAAATTGAAGCGCGTAATGGAAACGATATACATACCACCATTGATGTAAATTTACAAGATGTAGCAACCCATGCATTAATGCGCACTTTAGTAGCCAATGATGCCGAATGGGGAACCGCGGTTTTAATGGAAGTAAAAACCGGAGAGATACGTGCAATAGCAAACTTAACTCGTGTAACCGAAGGTAAATATACCGAACAATATAACTATGCAGTAGGCGAAAGTTTAGAGCCTGGTTCAACATTTAAATTAGCAAGTTCGTTGGCACTTTTAGAAGATAAAAAAGTGAAAATGGACGAGTTGTTTGATACCGAAAACGGCAAGAAACGTTACTTTGCAAATGCCGTAATGTATGATAGTGATAAAGGCGGACATGGTATTGTAACGTTTCAACATGCATTCGAAATTTCGTCAAATGTGGCCATATCAAAAGCGGTTTACGAAAAATACAAAAGCAATCCAACGGCTTATTATAATCACCTAAAAAAGCTTCATCTAACAAACCCATTAGGCTTGCAAATTTCAGGCGAAGGTAAGCCTCATATTAAACACCCTAAAGATAAAGATTGGTACGGAACTACTTTGCCTTGGAGCAGCATTGGATATGAAGTTAGGGTTACACCTTTACAAATATTAACACTATACAATGCAGTGGCTAATAACGGTAGAATGGTTAAACCATTTTTTGTTAAACGCATTACCAATGCAGGCAAAATAATTAAGGAATTTAATACTGAAGTAATCGAAGAGCATATTGCCTCGCCCGAAACCATTAAAAACTTACGCATAATGATGGAAGGTGTGGTAGAAAGAGGAACAGGAAACAAGCTAAAAAACCCTAATTATAGCGTAGCAGGAAAAACTGGAACCGCTCTAGTTGCTGATGGTAAAAGAGGATATAGAAGTAAGATATATCGCGCTTCTTTTTGCGGATATTTCCCTGCAAACAACCCACAATACTGCTGCATGGTAATGGTTAATGCACCAAGTAAAGGTATCTATTATGGTGGCGCAGTTGCTGGTCCGGTGTTTAAAGAAATTGCCGATAAAGTATATGCTAACAGCCACAGCTTGCAAGGTGATATTAGGCTTGTATTAGACAAACCAAACCCTAACCCTACAATTATTAAAGGAGCACACAAACAACAAGTAGAAACAGTATTAAACGCCTTGGGCCGCGAAACAAAAAGAAGTGACTCTGTTGAAGAAAATGGTAGTGAATGGGCACAAGTTATTATTACCAATAATCAAGCAAAAGTTACCCCTCGTAACATTAACAGATACTTTATGCCTGATGTAACAGGAATGGGAATAAAAGACGCCATTTATTTATTAGAAAACAATGGATTACAGGTGCAGATTGATGGTGTAGGTAAAGTTAAAAAACAATCTATACCAGCGGGTACAAAAATTATAAAGGGTGTAACAGTAACGCTTAACTTAGGATAGCAACTAAATGAAAACGATAAAAGAACTCATTCAATCAATACCAGGTGCACAAGTTATAGGCAATAACTTAACAACAGTGCTGCACTTAACTTACAACTCGCGAGAGGTAGGTGAAGGCGCTATGTTTTTTGCCATAAAAGGTACGCAGGTTGATGGACATATATACATTAATGAGGTAATAGAAAAAGGTGTAGCCGCGGTAGTATGCGAAGTATTACCAACAGAAATTAACAATACAGTTACTTACATAAAAGTAAATAATACCAGCGAAGCAATGGGCAAAATTGCTGCCGAATTCTTCGACCATCCTTCTGAAAAACTAAAGCTAATTGCAATAACTGGAACCAATGGAAAAACAACGGTTGCTACTTTATTATTCCGTTTATTTCGTTCGTTTGGGCATCATGTAGGTTTATTATCTACTGTTCAAAATCAAATAAACGAAACGGTAATTCCATCAACCCATACCACACCCGATAGCATAAAAATAAATGAACTTTTAGAGCACATGGTTGATAATGGTTGCGAGTATGCTTTTATTGAAGCCAGCTCTCATGCCATACATCAAAACAGAATAACAGGATTACATTTTGCAGGTGCAGTATTTACCAATATCACACACGATCATTTAGATTATCACCACACCTTTAGCAACTACATTAATGCTAAGAAAAAATTATTTGATGACATAAGCGATGATGCATTTGCATTAACCAATAAGGATGATAAAAATGGTATGGTGATGTTACAAAACACCAAAGCCACACGATATACTTATAGCTTAAAATCAATAGCCGACTTTAAAGCCAAAATTATTGAAAGTGATTTTAGTGGCATGTTGTTAAACATTGATGAGCAAGAAGCTTGGTTTAGGTTAGTTGGAAACTTTAATGCTTATAATTTATTAGCTGTTTATGGTACTGCATTTTTATTAGGTAAAGAGAAGTTAGAAATAATACAACACTTAAGCAATATAGAAGCCGTAAAAGGCAGGTTTGAGTATGTGAGAAGCGATAATGGTGTAATAGCTATAATTGATTATGCACACACACCAGATGCACTTAAAAATATTTTAGAAACCATTAACGAATTGCGTAATAAAAACGAACAGTTAATTACCATAGTTGGTTGTGGTGGAAATAGAGATGCAGCTAAACGCCCTATTATGGCTGATATAGCCTCGCAACATAGCACTAAAGTAATATTTACAAGTGATAACCCCAGAGACGAAAATCCTGATGCAATACTAGACGAAATGCAAAAAGGAGTTAAGCCTTTGCATTACAAAAAAACATTAAGAATTAGCGATAGAAAAGAAGCAATAAAGGCAGCAATAGCAAGTGCCCAAAAAGGTGATATAATTTTAGTAGCTGGCAAAGGCCACGAGAATTACCAAGAAATAAAAGGAGTAAAACACCATTTTGATGATAAAGAAACGGTGTTGGAATTATTTGAATTAATGCGTTAAAAATATGTTATACCACTTATTTGAGTACTTAGACAAACAGTTTGATATTCCTGGAACAGGAATGTTTCAATACATATCATTTCGTGCTGCGTTGGCTATTATATTGTCATTAACCATTACCACAATATTTGGCCGAAGGTTAATAAACATGTTACGCAATTTACAAGTTGCCGAAACGGTGCGTAACTTAGGTTTAGCAGGCGAAAACCAAAAACAAGGCACACCTACAATGGGTGGATTAATAATATTGGGTGCAATACTATTACCTACATTATTATTTGCCCGATTAACAAATGTGTACATTTTACTTATTATACTATCAACTGTTTGGTTGGGTTTAGTAGGGTTTTTAGATGATTACATAAAAGTATTTAAAAAGAATAAAGAGGGTTTAGCAGGTAGATTTAAAGTATTAGGTCAAGTAGGTTTGGGTGTAATAGTTGCAACAACTTTATACTATAATCAACACGTTAAAATTCGTAATTTTTATCATCCTACTCAAGTAAGTTCAGCATTTATACAAGAGCATAATTTACAACCAACCATAGTAGATAATCAAATGATGTTGGCAGAAGATGTGCACACCACTACTACCACAATTCCATTTTTAAAAACAGCCTATTTTGATTACGCAGATTTATTAAAGTTTGTGGGAAGCAGCTATAAAGATTACAACTTCTTAATTTATTTATTGGTGGTGATATTTATTATTACGGCTGTATCCAATGGTGCAAATATTACCGATGGACTTGATGGGTTAGCCGCAGGAACATCAGCCATAATAGGACTTACCTTAGGTATTTTAGCATACGTTTCGGGCAATATGGTATTTAGCAAATACCTTAATATAATGTACATACCACACCTTGGCGAAATGGTAATTTTTGCGGGTGCATTTGTGGGAGCATGTGTAGGATTTTTATGGTATAATAGTTATCCAGCACAAGTATTTATGGGCGATACAGGAAGTTTAGCATTAGGCGGAATTATAGCCACATTTAGTTTAATGGTTCGTAAAGAATTATTAATTCCAATTTTATGTGGCATCTTTTTAATCGAGAATGTTTCGGTAATACTTCAAGTGTATTATTTCAAATATCAAAAAAGCAAACATGGTATTGAGTATGCTAAAGAGCACCGATTATTTAAAATGTCGCCACTGCATCATCATTACCAAAAAAGTGGTTACCACGAGGCAAAAATTGTAACACGATTTTGGATTATAGGAATTTTACTAGCCATAATAACGGTAATAACTTTAAAAGTAAGATAAGCACAAACAAAAATTTAAATGACCAAACGAATAGTAATTTTAGGTAGTGGCGAGAGCGGAACAGGCGCAGCAATGCTTGCAAAAAAGCAAGGGTTTGACGTGTTTGTATCTGACAAAGGCCAAATTCCTGACAACTTTAAACAAGAGTTGAATGCTATTGGTGTGTTGTTTGAAGAAGGTATTCACACAACTGATTTGGTGCTTAATGCTGATGAGATAATAAAAAGCCCCGGCATACCTGATGATAATACTTTAGTAACTGCGGCACGTAATAAAGGAATTGCAATTATAAACGAGTTAGAGTTTGCAGCTAGGTATACCAAAGCAAAAATTATTGGCATAACAGGTACAAATGGTAAAACTACTACTACAAGTATTGTTTATCATTTATTAAAAACAGCAAACTTAGATGTAGCAGTTGCAGGTAATATAGGAATAAGTTTAGCACGTTTACTAGCCGAGCGCGATTATGAATATTTGGTGCTTGAAATTAGCAGTTTTCAGTTAGATAACATGTACAATTTTAAAGCTGACATAGCAGTATTGTGCAACATCACTCCTGATCATTTAGACCGTTATCAATATTCCATTCAAAATTATATAGATGCAAAATTTCGCATCACCCAAAACCAAACTGCCAATGATATTTTTATTTATTGTGCCGAGGATGAATTAACCACAAGCAACATAAATAACTACAACATTACGGCTAAACAAATTCCGTTTGCTTACGATAAAAATTTAACGATAGGTGCACATGTGCAACAAGGAAAAATCGTATCAAACATTACAACAGAAAAACTTAATCCATTTATTATGCATATTAACGAACTAGCACTTAAAGGCCGCCACAATGCCTACAACTCGATGGCAGCTGCTATTATTGGCCAAGTATTAAACATTCGCAAAGAAACCATTCGCGAAAGTTTAATCAGCTTTCAAAATGTAGAACACCGCTTAGAAACCGTAACAACAACTGCGGGTGTTGAGTACATCAACGACTCTAAAGCTACCAACGTAAACTCTACATGGTATGCATTAGAAAGTATGGAAAAACCAACCATTTGGATTGCTGGTGGAGTAGACAAAGGCAACGATTATTCTTTACTAAAAGAAATGGTAAAAGAAAAAGTGCGCATTATTGTTTGCTTAGGATTAGATAATCGCAAACTACACGAAGCATTTGGAGCTGATGTAGACATGATTATTAATACCACTAGTATGAATGAAGCGGTACATGTTGCAAAACAAATGGCCAAAAAAGGTGAAGCAGTTTTACTGTCGCCTGCATGTGCATCTTTTGATTTATTTAAGAACTACGAAGACAGAGGTAGACAGTTTAAAAAAGAAGTAAAAAACCTTTATTAACTGTTAGGAATAGATAATGACAACCTGGGAAAAAATTCGTCCTCGCGGTGACATGTTAATGTGGATGGTCATCTTTATCCTCTCTTTTTGGGGATTACTGGCCATATACAGCAGCACCGGAGCACTTGCCTATAAAAAGAATGGTGGTGTGGTAGAGTTATATCTACTGCAACAAGCTGCACTTTTGGTGGCTGGTTTTTTTATCATGTTTGTTGTTTCATCCATACATTATAAATATTTTATTAGTTTATCAAAACTGGCCATTTGGATAACTTACCCCTTATTAATATACACCTTAATTTTTGGCATTGAAATTAATGGTGCGCGTAGATGGATTAATTTATTTGGGGTAACTTTTCAAGCATCAGATTTTGCTAAACTTGCCATTGTAATGTTTGTTACCAGAGAGCTGGCCCGCAAGCAAGATACTATTGATGATTTTAAGAAAACATTTTTACCTATACTTGGGCATATTACTGCCATTTGTATTTTAATAGCACCCGAAAACCTTAGTACTGCAATGGTTTTATTTACTACATGCTTTTTAATTTTATTTATTGGGCGAGTAAAAATAAAACACTTAGCATTAATAACAGGCGCTGTAGTTGTAGCAGGCTTGTTGTTTTTTACGGTATTATTTTTAATGCCCGAAAAGGCTTTAAAAGGCAGGATGCAAACTTGGAAAAATCGTGTAGAATCTTTTGGGAAAGTAGAAACAGATGTAGATAAAACTTACCAAAACGACCATGCCAAAATAGCCATTGCAACAGGTGGTATTTTTGGAAAATTTCCTGGAAATAGTATTGAAAGAAATTTTTTACCAGAAGCTTATTCTGATTTTATATATGCAATTATTGCAGAAGAATATGGCTTAATTGGAGCTTTGGTAATGCTAATGTTATACATGTTTTTTTTATATAGAGCAATAAGAATTGTATTACGAAGTCCTAAAGCATTTGGTGCTTTAATAGCAGTAGGATTAAGTTTTTCGCTGGTATTGCAAGCATTAATAAATATGGCCGTAGCTGTAAATTTATTTCCAGTAACGGGTTTAACATTACCATTAATAAGCAAAGGTGGAACATCCATATTACTTACATCGGTTGCATTTGGTGTAATAATGAGTGTAAGCCGATACATTGAAGAAGATGAACCAGAAACCAAAGAAGATTTAAAAACTGCAAACTTACAAGAACCAATAGCTAAATAACAGTAAATGATAGACACCAACAAAAAATACAAAGTAGTAATAAGCGGTGGCGGAACAGGTGGACACATCTATCCTGCGGTTGCTGTTGCGCAAGGATTGCAGCGTAAACTACCCAATGTAGAAATTTTGTTTGTGGGTGCGCAAGATCGCATGGAAATGGAAAAAGTACCAAAAGCTGGCTATAAAATTATTGGTTTATGGATTAGCGGAATTCAACGCAGCTTAAGTTTTAAAAACTTGCTTTTTCCTATTAAGGTTATTGTTAGTGTACTTAAAAGTTTATCTATTATAAAAGGTTTTAAACCTGATGCAGCCATTGGTTTTGGCGGTTATGCAAGTGGTGCTATGCTTTATGCAGCAACCATTAAAAAGCTTCCAACTGTTATTCACGAGCAAAACTCTTATGCTGGTATCACCAATAAAATTTTAAAAAATAGGGTTGATACCATTTGTGTTGCATACGATAATATGGGCAGGTTTTTTCCTGATAGAAAATTGATAAAAACAGGAAACCCAATTCGCCAAGATTTAATGCAAGTAGATAGTTTAAAAAATGATGGATTAACTCATTTTAAATTATCACCTAATAAAAAAACAGTTTTAATAATTGGCGGTAGTTTAGGTGCTAGAACCATAAACGAAAGTATATTAAACGGACTAGATAAATTTAAGGAAAATAACATTCAGTTACTTTGGCAAACGGGTAAAAGTTTTACTCAGGTTGTAGATCAACCCAATGTAAATGTGCAGCAATTTATTTACGAAATGAATTTGGCCTATGCTGTTGCAGATGTGGTAATATCAAGAGCGGGCGCATTAAGTATTGCAGAGTTAGCGCAAGTTAAAAGGCCAGTAATATTGGTTCCTTCGCCCAATGTTTCAGAAGATCATCAAACAAAAAATGCAATGGCTTTGGTTGAACGTGAAGCGGCAATTTTAATTAAAGATGTGGATGCCAGAAAAACATTAGTTGATGAATGTATTTTGTTGTTGAAAAATGAGGCAAAACAAGTTCAGTTAAAAAACAATATTGCCACCTTCTCCATGCCAGATGCAGCCGATAGAATAGTAAATGAAGTATTAAGAATAATTGACGAAAGATAGTAGCATAAGTAAGTTATGAATTTTAAAGACATAAAACAGGTTTATTTTTTAGGAATTGGCGGTATAGGCATGAGTGCCTTAGCGCGCTATTTCCGTAGCCAAAACATATATGTTATGGGTTATGATAAAACTGAAACTGAACTAACAAAAGCACTAATAAACGAAGGAATAGATATACATTACACTGATAAAGGAAGCAAACTTGCTGAGGTAGGTTTTAATAAAAACAATGTGTTGGTTGTGTTAACTCCTGCTATTCCTAAAAACCATGAAGAGTATATTTGGTTTCAACAAAATGAGTTTACTATTTTAAAACGCTCACAAGTATTAGGCATAATTACCGATGCTTATAAAACCATTGGTATTGCTGGCACACACGGAAAAACAACTACATCTACCCTACTTGCTCATATTTTAAAACAAAGCAAGGTAGATTGTGCTGCATTTTTAGGTGGCATATCAACCAACTATGCAAGTAATTTATTGGTACACCACCCATCAAACCAAGCCAGCCAAAACCAACTTATGGTGGTTGAAGCTGATGAATTTGACCGATCGTTTTTAACCTTGCATCCAAGTATTGGTGTAATTACTTCAACTGATGCCGACCATTTAGATATTTATGGTGAACATGATGCATTAAAAAAATCGTTTGCAGATTATGCCCATCAAGTTAAAGATACTTTATTTATTAAAAAGGAACTTGACTTATACGAAATATTAAAGACTGAACAGGTAGGTGATAAAATAAAATCATACAGTATAAACCAAACAGCTGATGTGTATGCAACAAACATTGAAATTATAGATAATACTTATTATTTTAATTTACACACATCAACCCTAATTGCCGAAAAGCTGCACTTGGGCATACCCGGTTTGCATAATGTAGAAAACGCTGTAGCTGCTGCTGCATGTGCTTTGCAAGTAGGTGTAACTATTGATGAATTACGAAATGCACTTGCATCATTTACAGGTGTAAAACGCAGGTTTGAGTATGTAATTAAATCACCAAATTTAGTTTACATAGATGATTATGCGCATCATCCAACAGAACTTGAAGCAATAATTGGTTCGGTTAAAAACATGTACAAAGGCAAAAAAATATTGGCCATTTTTCAGCCACATCTTTACAGCCGCACACGCGATTTTGTAGATGGATTTGCAGCAAGTTTATCATTAGCAGATGAAGTAATTTTATTAGACATATATCCTGCAAGAGAATTACCGATGGAAGGTGTTACATCAACAATAATATTTGATAAAATAACGCAATCAAACAAAACCCTTTGCAGCAAAAATGAAGTATTAGCATTATTAAATACCAAAACATTTGATGTACTATTAACCTTAGGCGCTGGTGATATTGACACGTTAATTGAACCAATTAAAACCTATTTAAACAACAAAAAATAACCACGAAAATGGCTTTTGATAAAGATAAATTTTTAAGAAAAACAAAAAAGGTTAGCTATGTGCTTTTATGGTGCATGCTAGTGGCTGGTTTGTTTTTTAGTTTATCGTTTATTAATAAGCAAGAAAACAGCACAACATGTACAGAAATTAATGTACGTATTGAACCAACAGAAGCTGCAAATTTTGTGGATAGAGAAATGATTTTAAAAACCATAAGAAAAGATGGTAACGAGCAAAAAATAATTGGAACACCAATAAATGCAATTGGAATACCCAGGTTAGAAAACAAACTTAGGGCAAATAGCATGATAAAATCTGCACAAGTGTATACAGATATGAACGGTAGCTTAACTATCCACATACAACAACGCAGGCCAATTGTAAGGGTAATTAATGCATTTAACGAAGGATTTTATTTAGACGAAAACGGGCTAAAAATGCCGCTATCGCCCAATTACACAGCACATGTGCCTATTGCAAGTGGTTACATTTTTGAACATGGCGAAGGTAGAGATACAGCCCAAACTGAGGTGTTAAGGCAATTGTTTAAGATAGCCACATATGTTGATAAAGATACTTTTTGGAACGCACAGATAGAACAGATATTTGTTACAGCCGAAAGTGAGTTTACGCTTATTCCTAATATAGGTGATCAAACCATATATTTTGGTGATGCAAATGATACAGAAGATAAATTTACTAGGTTGATGCTTTTTTATAAAGAAGCCATTAACAGAGTAGGTTGGGAAACGTATAGTAGCATAACGGTTAAGTATAAAAATCAAATTGTTTGTAAAAAGAAATATAATCCATAGTGTCCATGGCAGAATATAGAAAGGTAATTGTAGGCTTAGATATTGGAACCACAAAAGTGTGTGCCATTATTGGAGCTAAAAACGAATTCGGTAAAGTAGAAATTTTAGGAATAGGCAAAGCCGATTCGTTAGGCGTTATTAGAGGTGAAGTGCGCAATATTGACAAAACTGTTAAGGCTATAAAAGATGCCATAACAAAGGCGCAAGACAGCATGAAAGATGTGAGTATTGAAATTAACTCTGTTCATGTTGGTATTGCTGGCCAGCATATTAAAAGCAAACAACACCGTAATAGCATAAGCCGCAAT
This sequence comes from Bacteroidia bacterium, assembly GCA_034676125.1. GTDB lineage: Bacteria > Bacteroidota > Bacteroidia > UKL13-3 > UKL13-3 > UBA6183. The sequence continues at coordinate 3,083 of JAUCCO010000082.1, read as the reverse complement.
AATCCTGAGGATGAAATTACACTTGAAGAAATTGTTAATTTTATAAAAGAAACAGAAAAACTTGCATTGCCTCCGGGTGATCAAATTATACATGTGCTTCCGCAAGAATATCAAGTTGATGATTTTTCGGATGTAACAGATCCAGTTGGTATGGCAGGTGTGCGTTTATCTGCAAACTTTCATATTATAACTGGCCATGTAGAAGCCATTAAAAATATTGATAGAAGTGTTAAACGTGCTGGTTTAGATGTGGCCGATTTAATACTTGAACCGCTTTCGAGTGCCGAATCTGTATTAACTCCAGAAGAAACCGAAGCAGGCGTTTGTTTGGTTGATATTGGTGGTGGAACTACTGATGTGGCTATTTTTAAAGGTAAAATAATTAGGCATACTGCTGTTATTCCGTTTGGTGGAAATATTATTACGGATGATGTGGTAGAAGGCTGCCAAGTATTGCGCAACCAAGCCGAGTTATTAAAAGTAAAGTTTGGTTCGGCAGTGGCCGAAGAAAATAAAGAAAACGAAATAGTTTGTATTCCTGGGTTTCATGGCCGCCCTCCAAAAGAGGTTTCAATTAAAAACTTAGCATTGGTAATTCAAGCCCGTGTTGAAGAAATTTTTGAATCGGTAGTGTACCAAATAAAAAGTTCGGGTTACGAACGTAAACTTAATGCTGGTATAGTAATTACAGGTGGTGGTGCAATGCTTAAAGACATTAGCAAACTAGTTGAGTATGTTACAGGATTAGATACTAGAATTGGTTACCCAAATGAGCATATTGCAAAATCAATTGCTGATGAAGTAAAAAGCCCAATGTATGCAACCGCAGTTGGTTTGGTAATAAAGGGCTTAAATGATATTACAGAAACCGTATCAGAATCAATAACTGAAGAGTCGGATTTAAATGCCACAAACAAACTTCCTAAAACAGGTGGTTTTTTAAACAAGTGGATTGAAAAAGGCATGCAGTGGTTGAATGATGATGATATGAAAGATTTTTAATTAAACACGTAAAAGAAAAATACTATGAGCGCTTTAAAATTTGATCTTCCAAAAGATAAATCGAGCATTATAAAAGTGTTGGGTGTTGGTGGTGGTGGCGGAAATGCCGTTAACCACATGTATAACCAAGGTATAAAAGGAGTTGATTTTGTGATTTGCAATACAGATTTGCAAGCATTAGAAGCAAGTCCTATCCCCAATAAAATTCAACTTGGTACTAGCTTAACGGCTGGGCTAGGTGCTGGTGCCGACCCAGAAAAGGGTCACAACAGTGCTATGGAAGCCATTGAGGATATTATTGAAGTATTGGGTGTAAATACCAAAATGCTTTTTGTAACTGCTGGTATGGGCGGTGGTACCGGAACCGGTGCAGCTCCTGTTATTGCAAAAGCAGCACGCGAACTTGATATTTTAACAGTGGGTATTGTTACTACACCTTTTAGTTTTGAAGGTAAGAAACGTAAAAGCCACGCTGAAGAAGGTATTGAACAATTAAAGCGCAGTGTTGATTGTTTGCTAATAATAAACAACGATAAAATTAAAGATATGTATGGCAACTTACCTATTCGCACAGCGTTTAGTCATGCCAATGATATTTTAACCATTGCTGCAAAAGGTATAGCAGAAATTATTACCTACCCAGGATACATTAACGTGGATTTTGAGGATGTAAAAACTGTGATGCGTAATAGTGGTGTAGCCTTAATGGGTAGCGCAAGTGCCGAAGGTGAAAACAGGGCTATTGATGCGGTAAAAGGTGCATTGGCTTCTCCCCTATTAAATGATAACCAAATAGAAGGCGCTAAAAATATTTTATTAAATATTTCATTTGGTTCAAACGAAGTTTTGATGGATGAAATCGACATCATTTCAAACTACGTGCAAGAGCAAGCAGGACAAAATGCGGATGTAATTTTTGGTACTTCGATTGATGAAACACTTGAAGAAAAATTGGCAGTTACTATTATTTGTACCGGATTTGAAAGTAGAGAAAATAAAATAACTTTTAAAAACGCAAATACAGTTAAAGAGCCAACTAAACACATCCTTTACGAAGCACCTACAAAACCACAAATGGTGGTTGGAAATCCGTTTTCGGGAATTGTAAAACCAGTTGAAAACATAGTTGAAGTTACGCCAGAACCTGTTGCTGAAAGTAAACCAGAAGCTACCATCAATCAAACTGAAGAGGCATTAAATAATGCTGCTAACGAAGAAGATAATTTGGTAAGATTTGATTTAATTGTTGAAGATAAAATTGAGCCACTTATTGAAGAGGCTGTGGTAGTTGAGGAAGAAAAAATTGACATTACCCAAACCCCAGTTTTTGAAGAGCCATTTATTAAAGCAGTAGAACCCATTCTTGATGAAATAGAATTGCCTGAGTTAAATGATGATATTGAAAATGTGCCTCAAGCGTTGTATAATTTTACTACCGAAGAAGTTTCTGAAAATAGCTTATCAATGAGTTTTGAAGATGACTTTGAATTTGAAATAGAGGAAGAAAAAAGCAGTACCAGCGAACAAGACGAGCGTATTAAAAAAAGTATAGATCGTTTACGAAAAATTAAAGAGTTAAACCTTCAAATTAACTCGCCTGTAGGGTTGCGAGATTTAGAGAAAGAACCTGCTTACGTGCGCAGACAAAAGAAACTAAATGAAGTACCACACTCATCAGAAAATGCAGTTTCGCGTTTAAGTTTATTTGATGATGGCACCAACAATGGCATTAGAACAAACAATAGCTTTTTACACGATAACGTAGATTAAACGCTTCTTAAAAATTTATACCTAAAGGCTGTTTCATTAAAATTGAAACAGCCTTTTTTATTGGGGTTGATTTAAGTTTAACCAATAGCGGAACATGAGTGGGAATTATGCGTTAATTGTGCTCCATATTATTGATTATAAGTTCGAGCAAAAACGACCAACTTGTTGTTATTAAAAGAGTTTGCCCAAATAACAGTTCCTATATTATCATAGCTAGTGCTTACTGTGCCGTCTTCATAACAAAAAGCAACACCCAAAATTTGGTTCTTTTGTACCATAATTTTAGTAGTAGTGGTACCTAAAAAATATTG
>JAUCCO010000081.1:0-15504 GCA_034676125.1 Bacteroidia bacterium | reverse complement strand
CTTGGGCGTTAAACAAGATTTTACTTACTATGCTAATCCTAAAAATAGTATTAAGTTTGGTTTTGCAGCAACGCATCATACCTACTCACCTGGCGAGGTAAATCCAATTACTCCAGAATCAATAATCCTAAAAGATGTTTTACCAGCTAAACGTGCTTTAGATTATGGAATATACGCTAGTCATTCTTTAAAAATTAATAGCCGTATATCTACCGAATATGGAATCAGACTATCAATTTTTCAAAATATTGGTAAAGGAAGAGAGCTAATATATGCAGGTGGTAAGCCTACTTATATAGATAATGGCTTTGTTAATACATCACCAATAATAGATACCGCAAACCACGATTGGAATAAAATTTATAATACCAATTTTGGTTTTGAGCCTCGCTTTGCAATTACATATATGCTTAATTCAAATAGTTCATTAAAGGCTTCATACAATCGTATGTTTCAATATATGCATTTAATACAAACAACCAATGCAAGTATTGGAGCTGAGTTTTGGACACCAACAGACAAATACATAAAACCACAAATGGCCGATCAAGTAGCTATTGGTTATTTTAAAAACTTTAACGAAAATGTAATTGAAGCATCTGTTGAAGTGTATTATAAGGCCATGAGTAACACTGTAGAGCTTAAAGATGATGCAGATGTGCAGTTTAATGAAGCAATAGAATCACAAGTATTATTAGGTATTGGTAGGGCTTATGGGGTTGAGTTTTTAGTTCGTAAACAGCGTGGACGAACTACAGGTTGGATTAGTTATACCTTATCAAAATCTGAAAGAAAAGTTGAAGGAGTAAACAATAATGAGTGGTATAATTTTAGGTTTGATAGAAGAAATTATTTAACTTTTGTAATTAGCCACGAGTTTACAAAGCGGTTAAGTATATCAACTAATTTTATTTATGCCACAGGCGATACTTATACTCCTGCAGTTGCTTATTTTGAATTTGAAGGCAAGCGCCAAATAGAATACGGAGGCCGAAATAGTGCTAGAGTTCCTTCATATCATCGCATGGATTTATCTTTAACATTATATCAAAAGAAAACAGAAGCCAAGCCACTTTGGGTATTTAGTAAACGCAAGTTTGAAGGCAGTTGGGTGTTTTCTGTTTATAACGCATATGGCAGAAAAAACCCTTATAGCATTGCGTTTAGAACCAATCCTGATACGGGTAAAAACGAAGCGGTAAAAACCTATTTATTTACTTTTGTACCATCTGTTACGTATAACTTTAAGTTTTAGTTACCACCATGAAAAATACTATATTTATATTATTTAGTTTATTGTTTGGTTTGATATTCACTTCGTGCGAAGAAGTAATAGATATTGATGTGCCAGATAACACCGAAAAAATTGTTATTGAAGGACAAGTAACTACCGAAATGGATAGTTCATTTATCCGCATTACAAAATCAGTTGGGTATTTCAATAATACCAGTACTACACCTTTGGTTTCTGATGCTGTAGTTGATGTAAATGGAATTGCGTTTACACATGTTGGTAATGGTATTTACAAACCAGCTCTTGGATACATTGGTGTAACAAATACGATGTATAATTTAACTGTAACCCAGGCCGGTAAACTGTATACATCAAGTTCAATATTAGATCCGATGTTTCAGGTTGATACGATCGTTTCGTATTTTAAACCCAAAAATGGATTTATTGATGAAGGATATGGAGTCGCTTTTAAAGCATTCGACAATAGAACTAGGACAAAATATACCTATTTTAGATTTGGATTTAGGAATACAATAGACACACAAGGTAAAGATTCGATATTTAACTTTAGGGTATTGTTTGATAACAAAAACTCTGTAATTAATCAGCCTTATGTTTTCGAGTTGCCTTTCTTAAGGCTTCAACCTAATGATACAGCAATATTAATTTTCCGCTCGATTGATGAAAGTGCAAATAGATATTATCAAGCATTAAGTGATAGAGGTGGCGCAGGTGGGCCATTTAGCACCCCACCGGCTAATTTACCTACTAATATAAAAGGTGGTGCTTTGGGTTTATTTGCGGCTTATGATGTAAAGCGTTACATAGCACCAATTGTTGAATAATTATTAACTACTATGGTCGGCTACAATTACCCATTTTTCATTGATTTTGCGCATCAATAAAGTAAAGTGTCCTCCTACATCTCCAACGGTTCTTTCTAAGTCCCATTTGCCCACAACAAAAGCTAGGTTTTTATCTAGGATTTTGATGTTTATAATGTGTAACTCAAGCACACCCATTGTTGCTTTATCTGGGTACGACTTTTTATAATTTGACAAGGTGTTTTTCCAACCTCTGGTAACACCACGTTTGCCAACAAAAGTTAACGAATCATTGTTCCAATACCCTTGCATATAAGCTTCAATCTTTCCTTCGTTCCATGATTTTTGCTGCGTTTGCAGTAGTTTTTGAATTTCTACTTTGTCGTTTACAGGCTGTACTTGTTTAGGTTTTGGTTTATTTGCAAAAAGCGATAGCGAAAACATTAATGCCATAGTAAAAATAAATGCTGACGATAGTTTAGTAAGTGTATTTTTCATAATTATAAGTAACAAAATTCTGTAAAGTTTTGTGGATGGATAACATCGGTGTTTGCATCACTATACATATTTAAAAATGCTTGACTCACCCTATTTTTTGTACGTGTATTCCATTTCATTTCAAATGCGTATAGTTTCCCATCTTTTTCTTCAATATAATCCACTTCGCTTTGGTTGTAATTTCTCCAAAAATAACTTTTAATTGGTAAGTCCATCGTGTAGTTCATTTTCATCCGTTCTGCAATCATTAAATTTTCCCATAGTTGGCCAATGTCATTCCTAAGTGTTAAACTAGTGTAATTACCAATTACCGCATTCCTAATTCCGTTATCCCAAAAATATATTTTACTCATTTTGGTAACTTCCTTCCTTGCATTAGTGCTGTATGCGCTTAACCTGAATATAACGAATGATTTTTCAAGCAAATCTATATATGTCTCTACTGTTTCTGATTTTACGTGTAATTTATTTGCCAATTCATTTATGGATACTTCGCTACCTACTTGAAAAGAAAGTAACTTTAATAATTTGTCTAACAATTCGGGTTTTCTAATGTCTTTCCAAATTAGTACATCTTTATAAAGATACTGATTGGTTAAGTTTTTTAATAAAGTCTCAGCTATTTCTTGATTGTTGTATACATCCGGATAGCTTCCATAAATTAAATGGAACGGCAAATACTTTTCTATTTCAAAAGGTGATTTTCCATCATACAATTCTGCCAATGTAAAAGGAAACAAATAAAATGAAATATGCCGTCCTGTTAATGGTTCAAATATATTTTCTGAAATATCTAATGACGAGGAGCCCGTTGCAATTATTTTTAAATCCTTAAAATTATCTACCAATATTTTTAATAATAGGCCTGCATTGGCAATTCTTTGCACTTCATCTATAATAATCGTTTTATAGTTCCCTACAATCAATTTTAATGATTCAATATCTTGTTTTGCTAGTTTATCTCTTGTGGTGCTTTCATCTGCATTTAGCCATAGTACATTTTCCATATCAGTAATCATATTACTGAGCATTGTTGTTTTTCCTACTTGTCTTGCGCCTATAATTAAAATGGCTTTATGTCTACTTAGCCATGGTGTAATTTTGGGTACGGCATATCTAAATATATTATCCATAATACAATAGTACTAATTTTTCCTATGTAATGGAAATATTAATACTAATTTTTCTATTATACTGTAAATTTAACTACTTATTTAAATTAGTATTGGCCATTTCTGTTGTGCTTGTCTTATTTATTCTCTTCAATTTGTACTAAATTTACTATTATACTGGAAATATTAATACTAAATTTTCTAGTGTAATGGAAATATTCATTGTTTTTAAATGTTCTACTATGTTTATTGAAGGGTTTTATATTTGTTTAACCATATACGAATAGTTAATTTAGTACAAGTAATAAAAACCTATATAACCTTGGAGTGTTTATGCTGTTAAATTATTAAATAGCAGATTTGCATATCTTAGTTTAATAGCGAGCACTCGGATATATGCAAACTATAATTATTTGTAGCATATAGCTTCGGTATTCTATAAAATTGCCTGATTACTTAACAGATACGGGAATGCAATTGGCTTTTCTTTAATAATTATTGGAGGATAAGTTGCAGCAATGGCCTATTAGCAATATAATCATTACTTCAATTCCATAATATTTCTATCTTTGCCCTCATTAATTATGGATAGAAGAGTTAGAGTTCGTTTTGCACCCAGTCCTACTGGTGCTTTGCATATTGGCGGTGTACGTACTGCCCTATATAATTATTTATTTGCAAAAAAACATGGAGGCGATTTTTTAATTCGTATAGAAGATACTGATCAAACTCGTTTTGTGCCTGGTGCAGAAGAATACATTATTAAGGCGTTAAAATGGGTTGGTATCATTGCCAATGAGGGTGTTGGGTTTGGTGAAGGGCCACATGCACCTTATCGCCAAAGCGAGCGAAAACCAATGTATCGCCAATATGCAATGCAATTATTAGATGCAGGATATGCTTATTATGCATTTGATACTTCGGAGGATTTAGATGCGATGCGTGAGCGCCTAAAAGCTAGTAATGTAGATAGTAAGTATGATGCTATTACACGTATGGCAATGAAAAACTCACTTACCTTACCCGAAGACGAGGTTAACAGAAGACTAGAAGCAAACGAACCTTATGTTATTAGAATAAAATTACCTAAAAAAGAAGACGTTAAATTTCATGATGAAATACGTGGGTGGGTGAGCATAAATACCGCACAAATGGATGACAAGGTATTGTATAAAAGTGATGGAATGCCTACCTATCATTTGGCTAATGTGGTTGATGATTATTTAATGAACATCTCGCATGTTATTCGTGGTGAAGAGTGGTTGCCATCAGCACCTCTGCATGTATTATTATACCGTTATTTAGGGTGGGAAGATGTTATGCCCAAATTTGCTCATTTACCTTTATTATTAAAGCCAGAAGGAAATGGAAAATTAAGCAAGCGTGATGGTGATAGACTTGGTTTTCCAGTATTTCCGCTTGAGTGGAAAGATCCATCAACTGGCGAAGTAAGTAGCGGGTACCGTGAAAGTGGCTATTTACCTGAAGCAGTATTAAATTTATTGGCATTTTTAGGCTGGAATCCTGGTAGTACACAAGAGATTTTTAGTAGAGAGGAACTTGTAGACGCATTTACACTAGAACGTGTAAGTAAATCCGGGGCTAAATTCGATCAAAATAAAGCCAAGTGGTTCAATCAACAATATGTTAGGCATACGCCAAATGAGGTTTTGGCTGTGGAGCTTAAAAAGGCAGTATTAGCTAATAACTTAGACTTTACTGATGAGTACATTACTAAAGTTTGTGGTTTAATAAAGGAAAAAATTAGTTTTATTAAGGAGTTATGGGAAATAGGGAGTTACTTTTTTGTTGAACCTACTAATTATGATGAAACTGTACTAACTAAAAAATGGAATGATAAAAGCCCATTGGTATTGCAAGATATGGTTCAATTAATTAATGCTAACGAAGATTTTAATGCCACAACATTTGAAGCGAGCTACAACGAAGCTTTAACTAAAAATGGAGTAAGTAATAAGGATTTTTTACAGTTATTGCGCGTTTGTTTAAGTGGTGTTGCGGGTGGGCCTCCCATTTTTGAAATGGCAGAACTTTTCGGAAAAAAAGTTACTGTTGCTCGTTTACAAAAGGCATTAAGCACTATTACTAAAAACTAAATTTATAATGATAAAAAACCTCATCATAATATTTTTGATTGTCATTGCAACTGGTTGCTCATTGGCTAAATTTGATCGTTATCCAGGTGTAGCACAGCATGTTTTTCCTGAACAACTTAAAGGTACGTATTATTTTATTTTACCATCTAATATTACGGGTAAAAAAGGCCAGAGTACTGATACAATATTTTACACCATTACAGATACGACAATTGTACTTAACGATAGTATTAAAACTCAAATCAAACCGTTAAATAAGCAACAAGTACTATCATTGTTACAAGATAAATACTACGTGTTATCTACTATTGATGAGGAAGATGCTGACTATTGGAACTGTATGGTTTTTTTGCCAAGTAAAAAAGGATTGACTATTCATCCTGCCATTGATGAGCTTAAGACTACAGATTTAAAAAGATATTTTAAACATAAGTTTGTGAGACTTACTGATAACAATGATTCGATTTTTGTTTACGAAATGCACGATGCAAATTTTGTACAATACTATAAAAAAATAATTAAGAAAAATCATACCATTAAGCTAAATAAATTAACATCAAAAACTCAATAAATGAATAAACCCATACGCGTTTTAGTAGCCAAAGTTGGCTTAGATGGACATGATAGAGGTGCCAAGGTAATAGCAACTGCATTGCGTGATGCAGGCATGGAGGTGATTTATACAGGTCTTCGTCAAACACCTGAAATGGTTGTACAGGCTGCATTGCAAGAGGATGTTGATGTAATTGGTGTGAGTATTTTATCGGGTGCACACAATACTGTTTTTCCTAAAATAATGGAATTGCTAAAAAAAGAAGGATTAAATGATGTATTGGTTACTGGCGGGGGCATTATTCCAAACGATGACATGAGGGAATTAGCTAAACTTGGTGTTGGAAAATTATTTGCACCTGGAGCACATACACACGAAATATCTGATTATATAAAAATTTGGGTTGCAGAGAATCGCAAATTTTAATTATTAAAATTATTTACATATGAGTACAATTGCAATGAGTGAAAATATAACTACAAAAATTGAAAATGGTATTTTATACCTAACCATTAATAGAGAAACAAAATTAAATGCTTTAAATATTGCCACACTTCAAGATATTAAAGCCGCGGTAATTGCTATTTATGATAACAAAGAAGTTAAAGGCGTAATACTTACTGGTGCTGGTGCAAAAGCATTTGCCGCTGGTGCCGATATTGCAGAATTTGCAAACTTTAATGTAGAAGAAGGAACACGCATGAGCGCAGATGGACATGCTGTTTTGACAGCAATAGAAAAATGTCCTAAACCGATAATTGCAGCTGTAAATGGTTTTGCTTTAGGCGGTGGTTGTGAGTTAGCAATGGCGTGCCATATTCGTATAGCTGCCGAGAATGCTAAATTTGGTCAACCAGAGGTAAATCTTGGGCTTGTACCGGGATATGCTGGCACACAAAGATTATCGCAGTTGGTTGGCCGTGGAAGAGCCTTAGAATTACTAATGACAGGTGATGTTATTAATGCAGCAGAAGCACTTCGAATTGGTTTAGTAAACCAAGTAGTGCCAGCAGACCAATTGATGAGTAAGTGCGAAGAGATTTTAAATAAAGTAAAAACTAAAGCTCCATTAGCCATTGCATCTGTTATTAGATGTGTAAATGCACATTACGATAAAAACATGGATGGTAATAATGTAGAAATTAATGAGTTTGGTAACTTTTTTGGTTCGGAAGATTTTAAAGAAGGTACACAAGCATTTTTAGAAAAACGCGCTGCAAATTTTAAAGGATAACTTTATTGGTTTTTAAACATATTAAGAGGCTATTTCTAACTGTAAGAATAGTCTCTTTTTTTGTTTTTATTTGATGTTATTCATTTACAATACCAAGGTAATTTTAGCAATAATTGGAAGTGTATTTATTACAATAAGTTAATTTCTCCTCGGCTTAGGGATTGAAGAAATTACCGCAGTAATCCGTAAAGCCCGGCCAGCCAGAAGCTGGTAAGCCCCAAATCATTTTTCTTTATTTCTTAATGATTAAAAAAACTATTTTCGTTTTAAATTTTTTTAAATAATATTATGGCAAACAGACGAGAATTACATGCTGCAACTGGCAATAAATTAAGCTGTAAAGGATGGGTACAAGAAGCCGCTTTACGTATGTTACACAATAACCTCGACCCTGATGTGGCCGAACGCCCAGAGGATTTGGTGGTGTATGGTGGTATTGGAAAAGCCGCCCGTAACTGGGAAAGTTTTGATTTAATAGTTAAAGCTTTGCAAGACCTTGAAGAGGATGAAACTTTATTGGTACAAAGTGGTAAGCCTGTTGGTATTTTGCCTACACATAAAGATGCTCCAAGGGTTATAATTTCGAATAGTATGTTGGTGCCAAAATGGGCTAATTGGGAAACCTTTCACGAGTTGGATAAAAAAGGGTTGATGATGTATGGACAAATGACCGCTGGCAGTTGGATATACATCGGTTCGCAAGGTATTGTACAAGGAACATACGAAACTTTTGCAGAAGCGGCCCGTCAGCATTTTGGTGGTTCGCTTAAAGGAACTTTAACTGTTACTGCTGGTTTAGGTGGTATGGGCGGTGCACAACCATTAGCAGTTACGATGTGTGATGGTGTTTGTTTAGCTGCGGAAATGGTAGAATGGCGTATAAAAAAGCGTATTGAAACCCGTTATTTAGATATGATGAGTAGGGATATTGACCAAGCAATTGATATGGCGCTAAAAGCAAAGGCTGAAGGTAGACGTTTATCAATTGGTGTACTATGTAATGTAATTGATTTATTGGAGCGCTTAATTGAACGTAATATTACGCCCGATTTATTAACTGACCAAACATCTGCACACGACCCTTTGAACGGATATTATCCTGAAGGTATTGCAGAAGAAGTTGCAGATAATATGCGTAAACATGAGCCTCTAAAATATGTAGAAAAGGCTTTAGACACCATGGCACATCATGTTAAATTAATGATTGAATTGCAAAGTAGAGGTGCCATTACTTTTGATTATGGAAACAACTTACGTGGGCAAGCAAAAGACCAACGCAATGTTGAGAATGCATTTGCTTTCCCTGGTTTTGTACCTGCATATATTCGTCCATTATTTTGTGAAGGTAAAGGTCCGTTTAGGTGGGTAGCTTTAAGTGGCGACCCTAACGATATTTATGTAACGGATCAAGTTATGAAAGATTTATTTCCAGAAAATACTTCGTTGCACCGGTGGTTAGATATGGCAAGAGAACGTATTGCATTTCAAGGATTACCCGCCCGTATTTGTTGGATAGGACAAGGTGATAGAGAAAAAGCAGCTTTAGCATTTAATGAGTTGGTGCGCACTGGTAAAGTTAAAGGTCCAATTGTAATTGGTCGTGATCATTTAGATACAGGTTCTGTTGCTTCGCCTAATCGCGAAACAGAAGCGATGAAAGATGGTAGTGATGCAGTAGCAGATTGGCCAATATTAAATGCATTAATTAACACTGCTGGTGGTGCTAGTTGGGTTTCTGTGCATCATGGTGGTGGAGTTGGTATGGGCTACTCTATTCATGCTGGTATGGTTATTTTGGCTGATGGAACAGAGGATGCCGCACGTAGGTTAAAACGTGTTTTACACAACGATCCAGCCATGGGTGTGATACGACATGCTGATGCTGGTTATGATATTGCTATTGATACCGCACGTAAACACAGGTTAGATATTAAAGAACGTTTACAATCAAAAGAAGAAAAACCTGCATTTTAATGGTTAGATAATTTGTGTTAAGTTTTTACACAATATAATTTTTCAATAATTTAAAAAGAGGCTATCCCAAAATTGGATAGCCTCTTTTTTATTTACTTGCTCCTTAGGATTGAATTGATGTGTAGAAATAAATCTTCACTTTGGTAAATAAGTTCCCAACTTATAAATCCTGCAATTGCACTATTTAAATATATGAAAAGGATATAATTAGAAGGCTAGCTGCATGCATAAAACACTTAACGGTGGTTTTACGATTTTATGTGTAATTAGTTTTTATAAGGCATGTTGATTGCAACATAGATTGCAAAAATTTAAACATATGAAAACTATATCACTAAAAAAGCCGACAAACTCACTGTTTATTTTATTAATGCTAACCACTTCTTTAGCATTTACATCATGCAGTGATTCTGGAAAAGAAAACACACGTAAATCACTAAATGAGTTTAAGGATTATGTTGCAGTTCATAAAAATGCACAAGAAAAAAACTTAGATAAAAAATGGGAAGATTTAGAAAAAGATTACAATGAGAAAAAAGCTAAGTTAGACAACGACTTTGATAAAATGGATCAGGATATGAAGAATGGTTACAAAGAAGCCATTGCTAATTGGGATGATTTTAAAGCAGACTACCAACGTGAACTTAAAGAAAAGGAAGATATGGCAAAAGCGGAGTTATTAAAAGTAACCTTGCTGCCAAAAGACATAAACACAGATTTTACTAACATTATCGGAAAAAACATTGCAGATGTTTTTGTACACTTTGTAAATACAGTTGATGCACATAAAGAAATGTATAGCAAAGAGGAGTGGATAAACATTAATAACTATTGGGAAAGTTTAAAAAACTTAGCTAACAGATTGGATGATGAACATAAAATATCTAAAGAAAATAACAGAAAAATAGCTGGACAAAAAATTAAATACGGTGCTATAAAAGTACTTAATAAGCCATTTTCTGAATCGGAAAATAAGGAAAGTAAATAACGCTTAAGCTTTTGCTAACCCAATTTTTGTTCCTATCAACTACACATGAAAACCAAGAATAAATCAGGTAAAAAGAATGCATTTGAGCGATTTGCTTTATTTGCTACAAAAGCTGCAGGTAGCACTGCGGCTTTTCTTATGGCCTCTGGGTTAATACTCACATGGTTAATTACTGGGCCTTTGTTTGGGTATTCTGATACATGGCAACTGGTTATAAATACAGGAACCACTATCATTACTTTTTTGATGGTTTTTTTAATTCAGAAAACTCAAAACAAAGACTCTATTGTTATTCAAGTTAAATTAAACGAACTAGTTGCAGCCGATGCTTATGCCAGTAATAGAATAATTGATGTAGAAGATTTAACTGAAGAGGAGTTAGACATACTTCATCACTATTACCAAGAGCTTGCTGAAATGACTAAAAAATCCACTGATATTAAAAGTTCGCACTCTGTAGAAGAGGCAAGAAATAGGCATGAATTTAAATTTAAGAAAACCAGTAATAAAAAAGAGTCAAGAGCATCTGTTTTGGATAATAAAAACAACAAAATCAAACCAATTAAGAAAAAAGATGGGTTGACTCGAAAAAAGTCAGCCACAAAAGTTGAAAAATAATAATTAATGCAGGTGAACAACCTAGTAAACATCTAATCACTTTATAACTATTTTTTTGTGTTGCTAAACAGTATATTTTAGCTTATTTTGATGGTTTAAATTATTGCATATTTTTAATAAGTGTAAAAATTTAACGTTGATAATTTTGGATTTTAAACATGATTGATTTAGAAAATACATTAGCGCATAATGAAGAACTTTCTTCAAACAAACTTATCAAACAAAATTTGTTGGATGGTGATGTAAAATATAAGGAGCTATTGTTGGGGCTGCCAGTGGCCGTTTATATCTGCTATAAGGATGGTTTTATTGATTCTTATAATAATGCTGCTGTGGCATTATGGGGTTGTGAACCTGAAGTTGGAAATAAAATTTGGAGTAATTCATGTAAAATATTTAAACCAGATGGAACATTGTTACCACTTGATGAATTTCCAATTTATATCTCAATAAAGGAAGCTAAAAAACTTAGCGAAGAAGAATTTATTATTGAGCAACCTGATGGTACTAAAAAAAATATTTGTGCGCATACTGAATTGATTTTAGATAGTAAACAAAACTTTATTGGTACCGTAAATACCTTACTTGATATTACCGTCCAAAGAAGAATGGACCTTATTATACAGAGAAAACTTGAGAAAAGAACAATAGCACTTACATCATTATTAAATCAGAAAACTATTGACTTAATAGAAAGTGAAGACTGTTATCAAAAAATGATTGATGAAGTTGAAGACTATGCTATTCTTTTGTTAGATGAAAATGGAACCATTATTAACTGGAATAAGGGTGTTCAAAAAATTAAAGGATATCAGGCCAGCGATATTATTGGAAAAAACTTTGCTGTTTTTTATAGAGAAGAAGACCAATTAAATGGTTTGCCCATGAAGTTGTTAAATGAAGCAAAACAAAATGAAAAAGCACTACATGAAGGATGGCGAGTAAGAAAAGATGGAACACATTTTTGGGGTAGTATAACTATAACTGCCTTGCATAATCAGCAAAACGAAGTGATAGGTTACACCAAAGTAACAAGAGATTTAACCGAACGAAAAAATGTAGAAGAACTTTTGAGAAATCAGTCTGAAGAATTGATGCAGAAAAATGAAGCGTTAAAATCACAGAAAGAATTTGTTGAATTAATTTTGGATTCTTCGGGAGATTTTATTGCTGTCTTAGATAAAGATTTGCGTTATGTTTTAGTTAACAAACAATTTCATGATACCTATAAAATTGATAGTATAATTGGGCGTAAAATCAACGAAGCTTTCCCTCAATCGGTAGAAAACGGTCTTTATAAAGATTTATTGAGTGTGCTTGATGGAAATCCAATAATGGATTATAGTTATAAATCTAATTTGTTAAATAAGTACTTTCAAAGCAAATATATTCCATTAATAAATGATCAACAGGAAGTATATGGCGTGCTTGCTATTAGTCATGATAGTTCTGATATTTTAGCTGCTGCAGAAGAGGTAAAGCTTGCTAATGCCGAGTTAGAGATTAAGAACAAAGAGTTGGAACGAAGCAATGATAGTTTAGAGCAGTTTGCGTTTTTATCAAGTCATGATTTGCAAGAACCATTAAGAAAAATTCAAACTTTTTCGGACTTAATTTTAACACGGATTGAAGATCCTAGTTTTAAACCAAACGAATATTTAATCAAAATTAGTAACTCAGCAAATAGAATGTCATTGTTGATTAATGCTTTGCTAAATTTTTCTCGTTTAAGTAAAATCGATGAACAATTTGAAAAGGTAGATCTTGAGCATGTATTAGATCAAATTTTTAATGATTTTGAATTGTTAATTAATCAAAAAAATGCTGTAATCACAAAAACTGCTTTACCAATAATACATGCAATACCCATTCAAATAAATCAATTGTTTAATAATTTAATTAGTAATGCTTTAAAGTTTTGTGATAATGAGCCTAAGATTGATATAACTGCAAAAATCATGTCGGCCAAAGATTTTGAAAAACATACGGATTTGGATAATACAAGGAGTTATGTACACTTAAACTTTAAAGATAATGGAATCGGCTTTGATCAAATATATGCGGACCAAATTTTTACTATCTTTCAGAGATTAAATAGTCGTCAAAAATACAGTGGTACTGGAATTGGATTGGCCATGTGTAAAAAAATTGTAGATAACCATAATGGTTTTATAACAGCGCACAGCGAAAAGGGTAAAGGTGCTTCTTTTGATATTTATTTACCAGTTTAAGGTAATACTTTGGCACAATTTTGTATTAAAATAAGTAACTAAATAAACAAAACTATGCTAAAATGGGCAGCTACATTTTTATTGATCGCAATAGTTGCGGCAATATTCGGATTCACAGATATCGCAGCCGGAGCAGCTGGAATTGCTAAGATTATATTCTTCATTTTCCTTTTGCTTGTGTTACTTGTGGTATTATTGGGAGGTGTTCTTTTCAAGAAAAAATAAACCTCTACACATTTTTAACAGTAACTAAAATCCGCTCTAGTAATATGGCGGATTTCTTTGTTTTCGCATCAAGTATAGCATGATTCATTCCTTCAGTCACTTAAAAATTATGCTAAAAGAACAAAAGATCTTAAACGGTTAGCACAATTTGCTCAGTAAAGTTTTTTATATTTATGTGGATATAAATCTACTAGTATGATGATTTAAATTCCCAAGTTTTAGAGTGATATTTTATCCACCTAATACTCTAAGGTATTAACTTATTTTGTTAACTAATTGTATTACTACTTAAAAAAGTGGGAAGAAATATTTTAATGAAGTGCTGTTAGCACAAGTAAACATAACTGTTTAGAAATCGGATACGTATAATTATAGTCAGATATCAAAGTATTGCCATACTTAGAATTAAAGAAAGACTACTTAAAAATTAGGGAAAAATTATAGCGATTTAAACCTACAACAATTGGTATTGTTTTAATTTATTATACAAGGTTTTTCTATCTATGTTTAGCACTTTTGCCGCTTTTGATTTGTTGTAATTTACTTGCTTTAACACTTCAACTATTGTTTTATACTCAGCAGATAGAGCAACCGATTTTAAATCGTTTTTTAAATGTGCTTGAGGTGCCGTTGCTACATCTTCGCTAGCGGCTTCTAAATTAAAAGTGAATTTATCATAGAAAGAAATTTCATGAGGTAAAGAGTTTAATTGAACCAGTTTTCCGTCAGTTAAAAGCGCAACTCTTTTTATAACATTATGCATCTCTCTTAAGTTACCTGGCCACCTATAATTATTAAAAACATCCAATACCTCAGGCGAAAACCCGTAAATCTCTTTTCCCAACTCAGCTGAAGCAAGATTTAAGAAATGATTAGCAAACAATTCAATATCTTTTCCACGCTCGCGCAAAGGATAAAGATTAATACTAAATTCATTAAATCGGTGGTAAAGGTCTTCTCTAAATTTTCCTTGTGAGCCTATCTCTGTTAGTTTTTCATTTGATGCAACTACAATACGCACATCAATATCAATCTCTTTGGTGCCACCAACATGGCGTAATTTACGTTCTTGTACAACCCTAAGTAAAGCAACTTGCGTATCGTAAGGTAAGTTAGCAATTTCATCTAAAAAAATTGTTCCGCCATTGGCCAATTCAAAATAACCATTTTTTTGAGCTAAGGCTCCTGTAAATGCACCTTTTTCGTGGCCAAACAAATCACTTCCGGCAAGTTCTTTAGTTAAAGCACCACAATCTACACTCACAAACGGCATGTTTTTGCGTGGGCTATTATTATGAATTGCATGTGCCACAGATTCTTTTCCTGTTCCACTTTCTCCATAAATAATTACGCTATAATTTGTTGGTGCTACTAATGCAATTTGTTTTTCAACTTCTTTGGCTTCTGCACTTATTCCTGTTATAAAACTACTATTACCAAGTTCTTCCTTTTTGTTTTTTTTACTTTCTAATATATCTTGGTTAGTGCTCTCAACAAAATTATCTTTTTTGGCAATTGCCTTTTTTATGAGCATTAAAATCTCATCAGGTAAAAGTGGTTTGGTAATATAATCATATACACCTTTTCTCATTGCCCGAACAGCCGTACGGACATCACTAAAACCAGTCATAATAATGGTAGGAATAGCAAGACCTTGTGCATGAATAAAATCCAATACTTCCAAACCGTGTCCATCACCCAAACGATAATCAAGCAATATCAAATCGTACGTATTATTTTTTATAGCATCAATGCCGCTACTTACTGAGAAACGTGCTTCAACCTGATATTCGTGCTTCTTTAAAAACTTTTCAATAATAGCAGAAAATGTAGCATCATCTTCTACTAATAATAGTTTACTCATATAATAGTTTATTTAGATATCTTATAATACTC
>JAUCCO010000080.1:0-15526 GCA_034676125.1 Bacteroidia bacterium | reverse complement strand
ATGTCCACTTGAACATATGGTCTCCGAAATACCAACTTTTTTGTCCATTACTCCAAAAACAATAATATATGTTGAGTCGGCTTCGTTTAATTTAAAACCATTTCGGGTTGAGTCGAAATTTAGCATGAGTGCCAAATTATTATTCTCATCATATTTAGTACAATCAACGCCTGGGCAACATCCTGTTAAAAATGCCGCTAATAAGCAGGTATAAGTAAAGTCCAATATTTTTCTCATGTTAAATAACCAACAGTTATATCAAACTTAAATAATAAATGCAGCATTTAAAAGTAAATAGGCTTAATTTCGTTTTTTTATTTTTAACTTTTTAATTTAAAATTATATGGCATTCGAATTACCAAAATTACCATTTGAGTACACAGCTCTTGAGCCGCACATTGATGCGCGTACTATGGAAATTCATTACAGTAAACACCACAATGCATACGTTACCAATTTAAATGCAGCTATTGCAGGAACTGATGTAGAGAAACTTTCTATCGAAGATATTTGTAAAAATATTAGTAAGTATCCAATGGCTGTTCGTAACAATGGTGGTGGACATTTTAACCACTCGTTATTTTGGACTATCCTGGGTAACGCTGGCTCAAAACCTTCAGCTAAATTACTTGCTGCAATTGAAAGCGAGTTAGGTGGAATGGACAAGTTTAAAGAAGATTTTAACAAGGCTGCAGCTACCCGTTTTGGTAGTGGTTGGGCTTGGTTATGTGTTCAAGGTGGTAAATTAAAGGTTTGCTCTACACCTAATCAAGATAATCCTTTAATGGATATTGTTACCGAATGTAAAGGAACTCCAGTTTTAGGTTTAGATGTTTGGGAACATGCTTATTATTTGCATTATCAAAATCGTAGACCAGATTATTGTGCTGCATTTTGGAATGTAATTAACTGGGATGAAGTTAGCCGCAGATACGAAGCTGCATTGTAATTTAAACAATTTTTAAAATAACAAACATGTCGGAGTTTTACTTCGGCATGTTTTATTTATGCATTATGCAAAACGTAATTAATATTCGCGAAATAGAATTAATACCAACTGCCGAAGGTGTTAAAATTTTTGATTATGATGTGTTAACTAGGTCGGAAGACCAACGCGTTAGAAGATTAGCTTTAGATAAGGCTGCAACTTTAGGTAAAGTATCTAACCGTAAGGCAAACATTGTACTAAAAACGCCTGACGGTTACAAACGTATTTTAACAAAAGTTTCGGGGGTTGATGCCACTGCAGCTTGGGTTGAAAATGAATTGGTAATACCACTTATCGCTATTTATGCAGTAGATATTGCGTAATATAGGCATTTATACTAACTTTATTGAAAGGCTACCGTTTAGATTGATTTTTTTACCATTAAAATTGGTTTTTCGGTATTTAGGCCTATCTTGCACCTCTAAATTAGCAATTAAAAGTTATCGCTTTTAAGCCTAACTTAAATTAAGATAATAGCGTTTATCGCTAGGATTAGGGGGTAAAAAAACAAGCCGGTCATGTTTACATGCCGGCTTTGTTCGTTAAAAATATGTTGTAAAATCTACTGTTTTATTCTACAGTTACTGATTTTGCTAAGTTTCTTGGCTGATCTACATTACAACCGCGAAGTACTGCTACATGGTATGATAATAATTGTAAAGGAACACTTGCAATTAAAGGCAACATGGCTTCTTCACATTGTGGGATATATATCACGTGGTCGGCATGTTGTTTAATGTGTTCGTCACCTTCTGTGGCAATTGCAATTACCCTACCCTTACGTGCACGAACTTCTTGTATATTACTAATTACTTTTTCGTAATTGCTGTGCTGTGTTGCAATAATAATTACAGGCATCTCTTCATCAATTAAAGCAATTGGTCCATGTTTCATTTCTGCCGCAGGATATCCCTCAGCGTGTATGTAACTAATTTCCTTTAATTTTAAAGCACCTTCTAAAGCAATTGGGAAACCGTATCCACGACCTAAGTATAAGGCATTTCTAGTGTTTTCAAATTCTTTAGCAATCTCTTTAATTTCATCGTTTAATAATAATGCGGTTTCAACTTTCGCAGGAATAGTTTCTAGCTCTATTAATAACTCACGTAAACGTTGTGTGCTCATTGCACCACGTTTTTGCGCAACAGATAAAGCCATTAATATTAGTGCTGTAACTTGCGCTGTAAATGCTTTTGTTGATGCTACACCTATTTCTGGTCCAGCGTGTGTGTATGCTCCAGCATCTGTAATACGTGGGATTGATGAACCAACTACATTACATACGCCAAAAATTGTTGCACCTTTACTTTTAGCAAGTTCTAAAGCTGCTAAAGTATCTGCGGTTTCACCACTCTGCGAAATTGCAATTACAAAATCGGTTTCATCTAACACCGGATTACGGTATCTAAACTCCGATGCATATTCAACTTCAACAGGTATACGTGCAAAATCTTCAAATAAATATTCGCCTACTAAACCTGCATGCCAGCTAGTACCACATCCAACTATAATAATACGTTTAACATTTTTTAATTTGTCCTCAAACAAATCAATACCTGCCATTGTAATTGCACCATCATTAATGTGTGTTCTTCCTCTAAACGAGTCTAATATTGAACGTGGTTGTTCATAAATCTCTTTTAGCATGAAGTGTTCAAAACCACCTTTTTCTATACTTTCTAAGTTAATCTCTAACTCTTGTATGTATGGTGTTTTGATGGTATTATCAATAGTTTTAACGGTTAGTTTATTGTTGTCAATAATTACTAATTCACCATCGTTTAAGTATATCACGTTACGTGTATACTCAACTATTGGAGTAGCATCACTAGCAATAAAATGTTCGTTTTCGCCAATACCTACAACCATTGGGCTACCTTTGCGGGCACCTATTAAATAGTTTGGTTTACTTTTATCAAGTATTACTATTGCATATGCTCCTACTACTTGAGTAAGTGCCATACGAACAGCTTCTTCAAAACTTACTTTATTGTTTTTATGAACCTCTTCAATAAGGTGAATGAGCACTTCTGTATCCGTATCACTTTTAAATGTATGCCCGCGTTCCATCAATGCAATTTTAAGTGCATGATAGTTTTCGATAATACCATTGTGAATGATTGCAAAATTGCCATCTTGTGAAAGATGAGGATGAGCATTTACATCATTAGGAACACCATGTGTAGCCCATCTTGTATGGCCCATACCTGTGTGTGCATGAGTATCTTTACCTATACTTTCATTTTCTAGGTCGATTACTTTACCACTTTTTTTGTAAATGTTTAATTCGTTTTTTTCTGTTAAAAGCGCAACGCCTGAGCTATCGTATCCACGATATTCTAAACGTTTTAGTCCTTTAATGATAATTGGGTAGGCCTCGCGGTGGCCTATATAAGCTACTATTCCACACATATGTAGTCAAATTTAATATAATTTTTCACTATTCATAACTATACTTTCTGTATCAGAATGTTTTCCTAATGTAACCAGCAGTTTTTTAGTATCGGTTAGCAAGTCTTCAAACATATTAAATGATAATGATTGTTCGCTATCACTTAATGCTGCAGTAGGATTTGGGTGTACTTCAACCAAAATGCCATCAGCTCCTATTGCTGCTGCTGCTAAACTAGCAGGTTTTACCCTACTTGCCGCACCAGTTCCATGGCTTGGGTCTATTATTATTGGTAAGTGGCTTAATTCTTTAATTAAAGGCACTATCCCAAAATCTAATACATTACGGCTACTCGAATCAAAACCACGAATACCTCTTTCACATAAAATAACTTTATCATTACCGCCACTTAAAATATATTCGGCAGCTAAAAGCCACTCAACTGCTTTGCCCTGAAAGCCACGTTTTAATAAAATTGGTTTATTTATTTTTCCTAGTTTATCAAGCAAGTAAAAGTTATGCATATTTCTACTGCCTACTTGCAGTATATCTGCATATTCCATTACCTCATCAAGTAAACTGTAGTCTAAAATTTCTGTAACAACATTCATGTTGTATTTATCGGCAGCTTTGCGCAATAGTTGCAATCCTTCAGTTCCTAAGCCTCTAAAACTATATGGCGATGTACGTGGTTTATATGCGCCACCACGTAAAAATTTCACACCGAGTTTGCTTAAAAATTCGGCAGTAGCAAATATTTGTTCTTCACTTTCAACAGAGCATGGCCCTGCCATAATGTTAAATACATTACCACCAATTAGGGTTTGATTAACTGAAAATTGAGTTTGTTTTTTCCAAACATTTGATGCCAATTTGTATTTGGTATCTATTTGGTATACATTATCAATACAAGCAAAGTCTGGTAAATTATCGATGTTTGTTTGTTTGGTAATTACAATAACGTTTTGTTGGGCCACAATGTGGTAAGCAATATTGTGTTGGTTTAAATAATTAACCAAAATCTGCTTATCAGCAGTTGCACTATTAGGTTTTAATACAATAATCACGGTATTATTTTATAACAGTGTAAGTAAGTATTAGTTTTACTTTTTCTTGTCCAGGTATGCTCCTGTCGGTATTTAAAACAGCTCTGTTTGCTGCTATATTATAATCTTCGGGTACAAATAAATTTAGCCCATAATTTACATCAACTTTATTTTTATTGTATGATGTAAGTAGTTGCTGAACATATCTATTTATATTAAAGGTATAGGTACCAGTTGCGCGATTAAATCTACCACCATAATAGGCTTCAGATTCGCTAAAATCTGCAATCATTTTTCTTCCACCATCGGCTTCAGCATCCCATAAATTTAACCGCTCGGGTACTGGATAACCAGCAGTGTCTTTTACGGTAAAAAATATACGAGCACTATTAACTGCTATTTGATTACTTTCAGCAATCTTTGATAAATTAGGAATTAAAATTCTTGTTTTTATTCCAGCAGCAGGTTGTAAATAGCAAGTGGTTTGATGTGCACCATTATTGGCTCCCTGCAAACTGGCAGGTAAATTAGTGTGTTTATATTGATTGGTTTTAACTTCTGATGTGCCTGAAATTGGAAATTCATACTTTACTTGTTCAGCATCTTTTGTGCAATATACAACTAATGCAGTTTGAGGATTATCCGTTCTTAAATTAAAGTATGCAATTGCACCATCACCACTAGCCATTCCATTTTGCTCGCTAGATATCATAAAACCTTTAAATGAAGATTTAAAAGTTGCTGATGAAGCAAATGAATCAATAGGTGTATTTTTTAATTTATTGATAAAGGTAGGGTCGGTAATATTAATACGCATTTGCGGGGCATAACCCAATCGCTTACCGTTTACAACTTCAATTACACTATCTGTTAAATTAAGTTTACCAGAATAGCTACCTAACTCCATAGGTGAAGTTTGGTAGTTTCTATTCGAGTAAAAATATTCATTTAAAGATGTAGGTAGGTCTTCTGTAATTTCGTAAACCTTAAAAGTTTGATTGGTGTTTTTACCATATATACCTGATGCGCCTGCATATCTTAATTGCAAAACCACCGAATCGATGGTTTGGTTTGCAAACGAAAAGCCAGCTACTGGGTATAAAAATTGTGTTACAATATTGGTAGTAGTAATACCCATAATTGGGTCATTAATTTGGCCCAACATGTAATACGTTAAAAAGCGGGTATCTACACTATCAGCTTTAGTGCTATAGGTAATTACTTCAAAAGTGTCTGTTACTTGAACATCAAAACCGCTTCTGTCGCCAATAACGTCAGAACCAATTTCGTTGTTTTCTTTTTTGCAAGATGAATTTATTAGAACTGCTAATGCTAAAAGCAAGTAGGCATATTTTTTAATTCTGTCTTTCCAATAAATTATCATACAGCTTAATATAGTCTTCTACGTAACCTTCTTCTTCGTTGTGATTTAAAACTACTTTTCCTTTTTGTTTTTTGATAAAGCTGGCCACTTCTGGGTCAATCTCATCACTACATTTTACTACCGCATCAGCATGTGTAATTGCCGATTTGTATAAACCTGTACAAGAAGAATCAAGCGATGACATTTGCTTATTGTCGATAGTATTTAAGCTTGCTTTACGAGCAAAATCTTTGCCTAGGCTACACTCAAATTGATTTTCGAACACACTAAATACCACTTTTGCGTTTTTAAATACAGGCTCGTCTTTGTAAATGGTTTTTAAATATAAAGGAATCAAACCCGTCATCCAGCCTTGGCAATGGATAATATCGGGCTGCCAACCTAATTTTTTCACCGTTTCTAACGCTCCTTTACAAAAGAATATTGTACGCTCGTCATTATCACCAAAAAAATCATTGTTTTCGTCAGTGTAAACAAACTTACGATGGAAATAATCCTCGTTGTCTAAAAAGTAAACCTGCATTTTAGCTTCTGGTAATGATGCAACTTTAATGGTTAACGGATTATCGTTATCATCTATAGTAATATTAATACCAGACAACCTTACTACTTCGTGCAAGCGGTTTCTTCGTTCGTTAATACAGCCGTAACGGGGCATTAATACCCTTATTTCGTTATCTTTTTCCTGAATGGCCTGAGGTAATCGTCTGGCTAACTCCGCAACTGTACTTACTTTTAAATAGGGACTCATTTCTGATGAAATGAACAAAATTTTCTTCTTTGCCATGATGGATGTGCTTAAAAAAGTTCACAAAAATATATAAAATTTATAGAAAAATACTAATATACCGCCCAATTAATTTGCTAAATTCACCTAAACTACACATAATTAGCTTCCTAGATGTTTATAATAAAATCAATTGCCTTATTAAAGCAACATATTGCTGAGCAACGTACTAAATTAAACGAAATTGGTTTTGTGCCAACTATGGGTGCATTACATCAAGGACACTTAAATTTAATTGCTGAATCAAAACAAAAAAACTGCTACACGGTTTGCAGTATTTATGTTAATCCAACACAATTTAATAACCCCGAAGACTTTGAAAAATACCCTAGCACAATCGAACAAGATATAACAAAATTAACTGATTCGGGGTGCGATTTGCTTTTTTTACCAAGCAATGACGAGATGTATGGAGACGATATAGTTGCAAATGCGTTTGATTTTGGTTTAGTAACTAATAGTTTTGAAGGTGCTTTGCGTCCAGGACATTTTAATGGGGTAATTACTATAGTGAGTAAACTGTTTGATGCCGTGATGCCACAACAAGTATTTTTTGGACAAAAAGATTTGCAACAATGTATGGTGGTAAAACATTTAATTAATGCACACTATTCATCCATTAAAATTAATATAATAAACACAACACGAGAGTTAAGTGGCTTAGCTATGAGTTCTAGAAATGTTAGGCTAAGTAATTTGCAAAAAGATATTGCTGTAAATATTAGCAAAGCATTATTTTTTATAAAACAACAAATAGAACTAGGTGTAAAATCTTTTGATGCTATTGAACAAGCTAAAAAACAGTTTTTAACGCATAGTGAACTTGGGTTGGAATACCTAGCTGTTGTTGATGTGGATACCATGCAAGAAGCGCATGAAATAGATAATGAAAAAACATATGCAGCTATTATTGCGTGCAAGTGTGGCAATATTAGGCTTATCGACAATGTATTGTTAACTAACTTTTAAAAAAAATTACTTTACTTTGATGCAATGCGTAAGCAAGATGAATTTTTAGTTGAAGCCGAAAAGTTTGCGTTTAATCGCGAACACCGTAACCGTATGCAATTAAATGTGCACAGTTACGAAAATGCATTTGTGCATGCTAAAAAGCAATTTGCTAATTTAGAATTGGCGCGTGATAGAGCCGCATATTTTAAATGGAAAGTAACCGAAAATTTAGATAAGTATTTAATCGAGTTTGAATCGAACGTGATTCGTAAAGGTGGTAAAGTGCTTTGGGCCGATGATGCTAAAGGTGCATTAGCTGAAATTGAAACGGTATTAAAAAAGTTAAATACGCAATTAGTTATTAAATCGCAAAGTACCATAACAAACGAAATAGGTTTAAATACATATTTACGTGCAAAAGGTATTGAAGTTGTTGAAACAAATATAGGTGAATACATTAATGATGCAGCCAACGAACAGCCTTACCACTTGGTTACTCCGGCTATGCATAAAACCAAGCTTGAAATTACCCAGTTACTTAATGATAAAATAAGCACATCAATTGATGCTGATCCGCAAGAAATAGTTGCAGATATTGATACAGCCCTTCGTGGAAAAATTAATAAAGCAAATGTTGCCATAACTGGGGCCAATTTTTTAATTGCAGATTCTGGTATGGTTGCAATTTCAGAAAATGATGGAAGTGCACGTTTGTGTACCTCTGTTCAGCAAGCATTAATAATTGTGGCTGGTATCGAAAAGGTAATACCCTCTATTAATGATGTAGAATTATTTTTTAGCTTATTTAGCACCTATAGCAGCGGACAAAAACTGTCAACTTATAATTCTATTATTGGTCCTAAACCTGCCACTGAAGTTGATGGTCCAAAAGAATTTTATGTAGTTTTGGTTGATAATGGCAGAAGTAATATACTAGCTCAGCACGACCAAAGGGAAGCATTAGGATGTATTAGTTGTGGCGCATGTTCAAATGTGTGCCCAGTGTTTCAAAATATAGGCGGCCATGCTTATGGTGGAAGCAACAAAGGACCAATAGGCGCTGTTTGGGCACAACATCAGTTTGGTATTGATGAATATAAACATTTAAGCTACGCAAGCCCAATTTGTGGTAAATGTACCGAAGTGTGCCCTGTTAAAATTGATATTCATAATCATTTATTGCATAACCGTAAAGATGTAGTGCATCAAGGCCACGTAAAAAATGGAGAAAAGTTGATGTGGTATAGTTGGAAAAAATTTATGTTAAGCCGCAAAAACTTAAACAAAAGCAATTCGATAAAAGCTTTTATGCTTAAGCAGTTTTTTAAAACAGAGTGGGGCGAAAGACGAGAGTTTCCTAAGTTGGCCGATAAATCATTTAATCAACTTTGGCGCGAAAGATTTGGACAATAAAAAGCGAGACTAATTAGCCTCGCTGTTTTTGTTAAATCAAATTGTTTTATAATATAAATTGTTCGAAATAATTCCTTTTAGTATTCAAGTGTAATTTTTTCATACCACTTTTTCCACAATCAATTATTTAAGCAAAAAAAAACGTCCTCGAATTTCGAGGACGTTTTTGAAATTATATTTTAAAATTAATTAAAAATCTCTACGTCTGCCACTACCTTCGGTACGTCTGCGTGCTCCGCTAAAGTTGCTATCGCCACCACGTGAACCGCGGTCGCCTTCGCTACTAGTTGTGCGTCTTCTTTCGCCACCACCAGTGCTTCCACCACGTGATGATCCACCATCTCTATCACCGCCAAAGCTTCTTCCACCTCTATCGCCACCTCTGTCTCCACCGTAGCTTCTTCCACCGCGATCACCGCCTCTATCTCCACCGTATCCACCACGTGAACCGCCTCTATCACCGCCATAGCTTCTTCCGCCTCTATCGCCACCTCTGTCTCCACCGTAGCTTCTTCCACCGCGATCACCACCACTACGTGAGCGTCCGCCTGCGTTATCATTACCACTAATTTCTACACGAACCGGGCGACCTTCGTATTCGCTACCATGTAAGGTGCTCATCACTTTTTCTACCTGCTCGGCATCAACATTAATAAACGAATAAACGCCTTTTACATCTACACGATAAATGTTAGCATTAGGAATTTCAGTTACTTTAGAAACAAAATCTTTTAAAGAACCAACATTTAAGCCGTCTTTTTGACCAATGCTAACAAACAAACGAGTTCCTTGTGAAGAACCATAAGTTTCGTTACCACCACCATCATTTCTTGCACCAGTTGCGCCACGTTCTGCAACGTTTAAGTCTGGTCCATTCATGTACTCGGCACTAAACCTACGAAGTTCTAACGAAAGCATTTTTTTCATCAACTCTTCTTTGTCTAGCTCCAATAATGGTTTTAGGTGCTTTTCTACCACATCATCAAAAAATGTTTCTTCAATTTCTGTTGCGTTAATGGTATCAATAAAGGCCAACAATTTTTTATCACGCACTTCCATTGCAGAAGGAATCATTATGCGATTAAATTTAATGTTGGTTAATTTTTCTATTTCACGTAAGCGGTAAAACTCACGTACATTTAATAAGGCAATTGATGTGCCTAATTTACCTGCACGAGCTGTACGACCACTGCGGTGTGTATAGTTTTCAATATCATCTGGCAAATGGTAATGTATTACGTGGGTTAAATCACTCACATCAATACCACGTGCTGCCACGTCAGTTGCTAATAATATTTTGATGGCTTTATGACGAAAACGGTTCATTACCTTTTCGCGTTGGCCTTGACTTAAATCGCCATGTAAACAATCTGCATTGTATCCATCACGAATTAATTTGTCGCTTATATCTTGAGTTTCGTGTTTTGTAGTACAAAAAATAATGCCGTAAAAACTTTCGTTATTAAAATCTAAAATACGCTTAAATGCAGCATATTTATCTTTGGCATGAACTACAGCGTACTCGTGAGCAATATTTGCGTTGCTTGAGTTTGCTTTACCTACACTAATTTCCACCGGATTTTTCATGTATTGGTTAGCAATGCTGCGTATTTCTTTAGGCATAGTAGCACTAAATAAACATACACGTTTCTCGTCAGGTGTTACAGATAAAATACCTTCAATATCTTCTCTAAAACCCATGTTAAGCATTTCGTCTGCTTCATCAAGCACTACGTAGCTAATAGTTTTGATATTAACGGCCCTACGGCTCATTAAATCAATAAGTCTTCCAGGGGTTGCTACAATAATTTGTGCTCCTCTGCGTAAATCTTCAATTTGGCCGTTGATGCTGGCTCCACCGTATACTGATACGATACGAACACCTTGCATGTGCTTGCTGTAAGTGGTTAAATCGCGACTAATTTGCATGCAAAGTTCGCGAGTTGGGCAAATAATTAAAGCCTGTGTTTGTTTGGCGTTAAAATCTACTAGTTGCAATAGGGGTAAGCCGAATGCGGCAGTTTTTCCTGTACCGGTTTGTGCTAATCCTAGAATGTCTCTTTCGTTCTCTAAAAAAACAGGAATGGACTTTTCCTGAATGGGGGTGGGATTTTCAAAACCCATCTCCGAGATGGCGCTTAAAACGGACGCGTTTAAGCCAAGATCGATAAATGTTGTCAATGTACGATTTTTTGTTAAATGAGGCGCAAAGATATGCAAATAATTAACACTTAGTGTTTTTTTGTCAAAACAATTTTATATCATCTTTTAAGAATAGTAGCAATACCCCTTTAAAATCCGTACTTTTGTAGTTGTTATGAATATTAAAGAAATTTTAAATAACCGCATATTGATTTTAGATGGTGCAATGGGCACCATGATACAACGCTATACTTTAACCGAAGAAGATTTTAGAGATGAGTCGTTAGTAAATCATACCAAGCCATTAAAAGGTAACAACGATTTATTATCGTTTACTAGGCCAGATATTATTAAAACAATACACGCCCAATATTTTGATGCAGGGGCAGATATTATAGAAACAAATACTTTTAGTGGTACCACTATTGCTCAAGCAGATTATGAACTTGGAGCTGATGTAGTTTGGAAAATCAACTACCAATCTGCAAAAATTGCGCGCGAAGTAGCTGATGAATATACGGCAAAAAATCCTGATAAACCAAGGTTTGTTGCTGGTGCAATGGGCCCAACAAATCGTACAGCCTCATTAAGCCCTGATGTGAACGACCCAGGTTTTAGGGCAATTACATTTGATCAATTGGTAGCTGCATATAAATATCAAGTTAAAGGTTTGATAGAAGGTGGTGTAGATTTGCTTTTGGTTGAAACTATTTTTGATACACTTAATGCCAAAGCTGCTTTGTATGCAATTGATGAATACATGGAAGAGACTGGAAAAAGTTATCCAATTATGGTAAGCGGTACAATTACAGATGCATCGGGTCGCACATTAAGCGGACAAACAACTGAGGCGTTTTTAATATCAATGCAACACGCGCCATTATTAAGCGTAGGTTTAAATTGTGCATTAGGTGCAAGTGCCTTACGTCCATATTTGCAAATATTATCTTCCAATGCACCGTTTTATGTAAGCGCATACCCCAATGCTGGTTTACCAAACGAAATGGGACAGTATGATGAAAGCCCTAAAGCAATGGCTGCACAAGTTGAAGAGTTTTGTAAAGAGGGATTAGTAAATATTTTGGGTGGATGTTGTGGAACTACTCCTGAACATATAAAAGCAATTGCTGATATGGCTGCCAAATACCAACCTCGAAAGCTTGGAACAGCGAGTAACAATTAACTAATTTTGTGTTGCTAGTTAAATTATAATATTAGTATATTTTTAAATTAAATAGTATGGATTTACAAGTGATAATAGTAGTAATTATTATAGCTGGTGCTGTATTTTATTTAGGTAAAACAGTGTTTAAAAGTTCGCAAGGTCATAGTTGCGAAAGTGGCAAGTGTAGCCACCAAAAACCAATTGCTAAAAAATAAATCTAAGTAAACTGTTTTCAAAAATATATATATTGCTCTAAATAAAATTACAGTGAGCAACAATTTATTTAGACGAAAAACCATACAACAAATTGCTAACGAGGCTGAAGAAAATCAGCAAAGTGAGCATAGACTTAAAAAAACGTTAAGCCTTCGCGATATTACCTCTATGGGTATTGCGGCTATTATTGGTGCGGGTATTTTTAGCACCATAGGCAATGCAAGTGCAAGCGGTGGTCCCGCGGTAATTTTACTGTTTATTTTTATTGCAATAGCGTGTTCGTTTTCTGCATTAAGTTATGCAGAGTTTGCAAGTAGTATTCCTATTTCGGGTAGTGCTTATACTTATGCTTATGCATCGTTTGGCGAAATAATAGCCTGGATAATTGGCTGGGCATTGATAGTGGAATATGCCATTGGAAATATTGTAGTTGCAATAAGTTGGAGTGATTATTTTACTGGCCTAATGTCAGGCATTGGTTGGCATATACCTGCACATTTTACCATGGATTATTTAAGTGCAAAAAATGGTTATGCAGAAGCTACAAGTTTATTGGCATCAAACCAAACTTTAACACACTATTTAAAAGAGCAAATGTTGGCTTGGCAAACAGCACCAGAAATTTTTGGATTTAAGATAATTTGCGATATTCCGGCTTTAGCCATTGTGTTTGCTATTACGGCTTTAATATATCGTGGAGTGCACGAAACCAAAACGGTAGGAAATTATTTTGTTGGGCTAAAATTAATTGTAATTGTATTGGTAATTATTGTTGGGGCATTTTATGTAAACCCAGATAATTGGAGTCCATTTGCACCCAATGGTTTTAAAGGAGTTTTGCAAGGTGTGGCCTCTGTGTTTTTTGCTTATATAGGTTTTGATGCGCTTGCAACTACAGCAGAAGAATGTAAAGACCCCAAGCGAGATTTACCCAAAGCCATGATGGCCTCACTTATTATTTGTACCATTTTGTATATGCTTATTTCCCTTTCGCTAACAGGTATGGTTAGTTATAA
Source organism: Bacteroidia bacterium (assembly GCA_034676125.1). Taxonomy (GTDB): domain Bacteria; phylum Bacteroidota; class Bacteroidia; order UKL13-3; family UKL13-3; genus UBA6183. The sequence continues at coordinate 2,026 of JAUCCO010000080.1, read as the reverse complement.
AGAACTTGCAGTTGGAGATCCGCTTGCACATGTGTTTAGTTTAATACATTTAAATTGGATGAGTGGAATTGTGGCCGTAAGCGCTGTTATTGCAATGGCTAGTGTATTGTTGGTTTTTCAGAATGGCCAACCCAGAATTTGGATGAGCATGAGTCGTGATGGGTTATTACCAAAACGTTTTAGTAAAATTCATCCCAAATATAAAACTCCCGCTTTTAGTACAATAGTTACTGGATTTTTTGTGGCTATACCGGCTTTGTTTTTAAATTTAAAAGAAGTAACAGATTTATCAAGTATAGGAACATTGTTTGCATTTGTGGTAGTAAATGCGGGTGTTATTCGCATGGAGTCTCACCGCAACGAATTTCATAGTGGATTTAAAGTGCCATACATAAATGGTCGATTATTGGTTCCGTTATTGTGTTTAGTAAGTCTATTTTTATTTATAGTGTTTGATAATACAAATACATTTACAAACTTACACAAACACGAAAATTGGCCAGCAATGGCATTTTGGTTGTTATTTGTAGTGCTTAGTATACTTACATTTTTAAAGCGGTTTAGTGCTATTCCAGTGTTAGGAATGGTTACTAATTTTTATTTAATGACCATGCTAAACTTTACCAATTGGGCTGCTTTTTTATTATGGCTGTGTTTTGGGTTGATTATTTATTTTTTGTACGGAGTTAAGCATAGCAAAATTCGTAATGCTTAATTGATATAGCTTGTTTCATTTTCTATAGTTGACATCGATTGTGAGGTTTAATATCTATGCTGTTTTAACCATCAATAAATTGTTTAACCATTTTTTAGACCCTTTAACCGATAAAACAAGTTGGTTTTTAATATTTATTTTGTAATGGCGTAGGTTGAAGTATTTTCGCAGCCGTGAAAAAACTACCATTAATAATTTACCTGCTGTTTTTAGTAACAGTAAACACATTTGCACAAACCTCAAAACACACTTTAAGCGGCACTGTAAAGGATGCTAAAAATGGCGAAGACTTAATTGGAGTTTCGGTATATATTACTGAGTTAAAAACAGGAACTGCTACAAATGTGTATGGGTTTTATTCACTAAATTTACCTAAAGGTAAGTACACAATTGTCTATTCTTATATTGGGTTTTCTACTCAAACCAAGGTTGTTGATTTAACCAACACAAATGTAAGTTTAAAAATTGAGCTTAGTGAGGACAAACAAGTACTTAAAGAGTTAACTGTAACGGCAGATAGACCTACAGCCACTAATGTAGAATCTACAAAAATGAGTGTGGTAAAAATGGATATTAAAGAGGTGAAAAAAATTCCAATTTTATTAGGCGAAGTTGATATTATTAAAGCAATACAATTATTACCTGGTGTGCAAGCAGCAGGTGATGGCAATACATTATTTATTGTGCGTGGTGGTAATGTAGATCATAACCTAGTACAGCTAGATGAAGCAGTAGTTTATAATCCATCACATGTGGTTGGTTTTTTCTCTGTTTTTAATGGAGATGCAATTAAAGATTTTGAAATTTACAAAGGAGGAATTCCTGCAAATTATGGAGGAAGATTAGCTTCTGTTTTAGATGTGAGAATGAAAGATGGAAACTCAAAACAGTTTAGTGCAAGCGGAGGAATAGGAGTCTTATCATCACGATTAACCATTGAAGGTCCAATACAAAAGGATAAAAGTTCATTTATGATTTCGGGGCGCAGAAGTTACTTTGATGTGTTTTTTCCATTAACCGAACAAACAAAAGACGTAACAGCTTATTTTGGTGATTTAAACATTAAAACAAATTTTGTTATTAATGATAAAAACAAACTATTTCTATCTGGATATATTGGCAGAGATAATTTAGGTACTGGTAGTTTATTTGGTTTAGGATGGGGAAATCAAACTGCTACTTTGCGCTGGAATCATAATTTTAGCTCACGCATGTTTTCAAATACCAGTTTAATTTTTAGTAGATATAATTACAATGTAGATTTTAATATTTCGCCAAACTTAAATTTAGCACGATTAAACTTTATAACCG
>JAUCCO010000079.1:0-15541 GCA_034676125.1 Bacteroidia bacterium | reverse complement strand
ATTGTGCAAACGAGGTTTTAAATACTACTAAGAGAATAATTATTATATAATTTTTTTTCATAGCTATTCGTTTTGTGCACGTACTTTTATCTGAATATTTAACTCACCATTGCTATTGGTTTGGGTTGAAATACTCTTTGTTTGAATATGCGGATTTTGCGGAACTGCACCATCTTTAAAAGGATACAATCCTCCGTATATACCAACTTGGGTGCTGTCTGTACCTAAATATGTAGCCGCATTTACAAGGTGATAGTTTTGGTTGTAGGAAAACTCGGTTCCAAGCTGATTTACAAACACTGTAGACAAATCAACTGTATTGTAATTATTTGTAAAGGTGTTATTTCCAACAGCAGGAACAAGCGCAAAAATATTATTAGAAAAAGTATTCAAATCGGATGATGTATGAAAATAAGCTGGTCCACCGTAAGTTCTAAAAATAATGTTATTTGATATAAAACAATCATCAACATTATTAAAGAGTGGTGTATATCCAACAATACTATAAAGCAATATATTGTTAGATATACCTATATTGTTTGCATTAACAATTGTGCTATTGATTACATTGTTAGACAACAAACTAGAAGTTGCATTAGTTAAACTAACACTACCTATAATTATATTCTGTATGATGTTATTATTTGTACAAGGCGTAACTGCTGTTCCTTGGTAATTAAGGTCATTAAACTTACAGCGTTTTATCGTAACAGAATCAACTTTGCTGTTATTGGCAAAGGTAATATTACCCGTAATCTCAATACCTTCCAACCACAACTTATCAGCATCTTGCGTGATGGTTAAATTACCAGTTAAAACAGTTTTTCCAGTGGCCAAGGTAGAATCGGGATAATGACCAGCACCAATAATTACCAGTCCTTTATTGATGGTTGGCGGATAAGGAATTGTCCCACCAGGCAAATAAAGTGTGTCTCCGTTTGCAGAAGCAGTATATGCATTTACAAAGGCATTGGCACCACCAAAAATGGTAGTAGTTCCATTACTGTGTAAGGCCAGTTTTTGTTGAGCATTAACTAAACTTATGCCTCCAAAGCATATTAATAATAAAATAAAATAGTTCTTTTTCATAATAGTGTTTTGTTGTGTAATTAATTAGTTTGAGCTTTTACTTTTATGTGAATATTTAAATCACCATTTGCATCAGTAGCTGGTGCTATGTTTTTGAATTGAACATGAGGATTAAGCGGCACAGCACCTGCTTTGTATGGAAACGAACCCCCATAAATACCTACTTGGGTGCTATCTGTACCTAGATAAGTGGCAGGTGTTTTTAGGCTGTAATCGTGTGTGTAATCAAACAAATTTCCAGATTGATTTACAAAAATAGCAGACTGTGCGATACCCGTATAATTGTTAACTGCTGTTGATGTAGTTCCATAACCAGGATTAGCCATTACAAACAGATTATTACTAAATGAATTGCCAGCCCCATAAGCAGTACCACTAGTGTAAACAAATACGTTATTATTTAATTGGTTGTTATCACCAGAAAATACAGCGTAAACCCATGTATTTAATTGCCAACCACCCATAAATACATTATTAGTAATTTGATTGCCATGGGTGGCTGTAATAAATCCTTGGAAAATATTATTAGCAATTAACACATTGGTTGCATTATTTAAATTTAATGCGCCCATAAACACATTTCCAATTAAGGATAAATTGGTACTTGGGTTGCTCAAATCTCCATAAACTTCAACAGTTCCGTTTATTTTACAACGTTTAATGTTTACACTATTTACTGCATGATTGTTTGAAAAAATGAAATTACCAGTAATTTCCAATCCTTCTAGGTAAAATAAATCTGCACTATCTGATAAAGTAATAGTACCATAAATAAATGTTTTTCCGGTTGCTTTGGTAGAATCTACATAATGACCTGCACCAAAAAGGATTAATTGTTTATTAATTATAGCTGGAGGTATAAATGTATGTCCTGATAGATACAGTGTATCTGCATTATTGGCCGCAGTATAGGCTGCCGCAAGCGCTGTATTTCCTTTAAATATCTGCACCCCGGTTGATGAATGTAATGCAATGGTTTGTGCATTTACAGTAATTACTAATGCAATAATTGCAAAGGCCAAAAGTGATTTTTTCATATTGTTAATTTTATAGTTTGTAAGTTGTTCATTAAAGTATCGGTAATTCATGCACTTGTGTACCTAACTTTTAAAATCTCTTCTTAATACGTTTCAAAAGTACCTGCTAAATTGGTATAGGTTTGTAACGTTTGTTACAAACTCATATAAATTAGCTTTGTAGTTGTATTAATAATTTACACCATAATAACACCAAGTAAATTGTAGTTCGCATTTGTATCTTACAATAAACACAACATGCAACAAGTTTTGGTTGCTATCCCACTCGTTTATCCAATATTGGTTATGGTGCATTTGAAAAGTAGTTGCCTAGTTTTTAATGATTATGGCAATCATAAAGTTTTATTTTATTTGCCTATACAAAGTTTACCAATATATTATTATTATAGAATGACGGGTATCAATATAAAAACTGATTTATAATGACATGTGTAGATTAGAAAATATAATTAAATTATGGATGTGCGGTTAACTCCGCTTCTGGTCCAAGCTAAGAATTAACAATGAGCCTTTGTGGCTTTACTTAAAGCATTATAAAACCAATAAGAAAAGCTTGCTCTACTTTACTTAAATGCAATTGGGATTCTATCTTTTAAAATAAATGTAAAGTTACAAGATTGTATTTATATGCCCATTCAGGTGCTAGTTCACTTGCGTGATTAATTGCATAAAAATGGTTTGTATTTAAAAATTCATTCACCCATAATGATTCACTTTTTTGCGTAAGGGATAGTAGTGGAAATCCTTTTGTGAGGCACGAGCAAAAGATTGTAACGGATAGCCCGGCCCGCAGGGTACGCCCAAATTTTATACGTTTTCTAGTTGGCTAAAATTCAATCAATTTTCTTCATAATAATAAGAGTAATCAATTCCTTTCATAAACATTTCGCGGCTGTGTATCTGGGTGGTTATGGCGTTTTTTATTATTTTAAGTAATTCACTACTATCAACTGTGCTAATTATCATGGCATTCATATAACTATCTTTGTTTATTTTGCTCCAATCAACACAGCATTGTAATTGTTTTTTCAACATTAAATCCAACCATATACGGGTACTTCTGCCATTGTCTTCCATAAATGGGTGGGCAATATTCATGGCAGTATATTTATCTACTATTGCATCTAAATTAGTTTCGGGCATCGCTTCAATTTGTTCTAAATGCGTTTCTAAATAATGTGCAGGGGTAAATCTAAAACCTCCTTTGGCAATACTTTTATTTCTTAATTGCCCACCAAAATCGTATAGCCCACCAAATAAATAAGCATGAATTTGCTGTAAACCTTTGGTAGTACCTACCTCTATACTTTCGATAAAACTGGTTTCAAAAAGTGCATAGGCTTTTGTTTTGCTTTTGCCATCTATGGTTTCATCACTATAGGTAAACCATTCAATAAATCGGTTGGCTTTTTTACTCGGAAATTCTTTGCCTAGGGCTTTTACGCCTTCGTAGTCAAGCATATCGGTTAAATAGCGTTTGTCATCATTTGCCAATAATTTCAGTTGGGTAGTGGCACTACCCAACTCGTTATTTTCTTTCTTTAACTTGGCTTTTAAGTATTTCCAATAATTACGGTTTTTGTTGTAGTCATCTTGGTCACGTAATACAGCTACAATATCTAGCACCGAAAACCACCATTTGGCATTAGTATCATCCCAAACAGCACGAACTTCTCTGTCGTCAAAAAACCGAATGGATATTTTGTGGTTAGCGCTCATAGTCAATGCCTAATTTTCTACTTGTTTAATGCTGTTTTTATTAAAGCGTCAAGCTGCTGTGTAGTTGGTACCTCAAGCAGACATTTGCTTACAAATAAATCTTTATCTGAGTCTACTGTGCATTCGGTAAATGCACCTTTTCATTTCATCATCTACATGGTTATAATTCTCGCCTAAATCGTTCATTTTGATAGCAGATTCAAGTTTAATACTGGCTTTAAATTTACCTATTAATCTTTCTTATACCCTATTTACTTGGGTTATTAAAGTTATTTGGTGTATTAGGTTTGCGGTTAAAGTTCTTTTTAAATGGCTTTTTAAAACCTGGTTTAATTTCTTTTTTAAACTTTGCCATTGGGGTATATTCAGGTTGTTCGCCCATGCCTTCGGGTAAAGTAAGTTTGGTTACTTCGTAGCCAATTAATGACTCAATGTTATGAAACTTACGTTGGTCTTTGGGGTTAACAAAAGTAATGGCAGTACCAGTAGTTTCGGCACGTGCGGTACGCCCAATACGGTGAATATAATCTTCGGGATCTGGCGGTACATCATAGTTTACCACTAAACTTATTCCATCCACATCAATTCCTCTCGATAAAATATCAGTACCAATTAACACTTGCAAATCACGGTTTCTAAACGCACGCATAATTTCTTCACGTTCGGGTTGTTCCAAATCACTATGAAAAGCTTTCATCGTTAATTTGTTTCGTTTTAATTCGCGCTCAAGCTCTTTTACTTTTTCTTTGGTACTGCAAAATATAATCACACTTCCATGCTCTTTATCTTGCAACAAATGTTTTATTAATGGCGTTTTTTGCGCATCGTAAGTTAAATAAGCTTGCTGCAAAATACCTGCTGCAGGCTTACTAATGGCTATACTTATTTCTTCGGGATTGTTTAAAATTTTATTGGCTAACGTACGAATTTTTGGTGGCATAGTAGCCGAAAAAAGTAAGGTTTGACGCTGCACTGGAAGGTAGTTTATTATCCTAACAATGTCGTCATAAAAACCCATGTCTAACATTCTATCAGCTTCATCTAAAATCAAGTATTTTATACTGCTCATATCTACCGAGCCGCTTTGCGTAAGCATGGCCAATAACCTACCTGGAGTTGCAATTACAATATCAGCACCTTCGCGCATGGCTTTTTGTTGTTGCGAAAAAACTTGTCCATCGCCACCACCATAAACGGGCACCGAACTAATACCTGTAAAGTATGCTAAACCTTCTACTTGCTGATCTATTTGTTGGGCCAACTCGCGCGTTGGTGCAATTATTAATGTACTAAGTTTACCTACACCCTCGTCAATAATTTTATTCATTACGGGTAATAAGTATGCTGCAGTTTTACCTGTTCCGGTTTGTGCACAAGCAATTAAATCTTTGTTGTTTAATACAACTGGTATTGCCTTTTCCTGTATTGGAGTGGCATTATCAAAACCCATGGCATCAAGGCCATCTAGCAGGGTTAGGTTAAAGTTAAATTCGTGAAATGTCAAATAAGTAAAATTAATTTTTTATGCAATATATGTTTTTGACGCTAAATAAATTGCTTAAACATCAAATCTACCTTGAGCAAATGTTGTAAATCTTATTCAGCTGCTGTGTTTGATGTAAGTTTTATTACCTCATCAAAAAGCTGTTGTTGGTTTACGGGTTTGGTTAAATAAGCATTCATTCCAATCTCTTTTACTCTTTTTGCTGTACCATCCATAACATCGGCTGTAATTGCAATAATTGGGATGTTGGTATTGTTATCACCAACCTCGCCTGCTCTAATTGCAATTGTTGCTTCATAACCATCCATAACGGGCATTTGCAAATCCATCAAAACAATATCAAATTCTTCTTCTTTTAATTTAACCAATGCTTCAACCCCATTATTAGCCATAACGAATGTAGTATTATCCCAATTCTTTAAAATCATTTTCATCAATAATTGGTTGATGGTATTGTCTTCAACCACCAAAATATTTAATGGTTTATTGGCTTCTACTTTTTTAACTATTGGTGGTGTTTTTACTACAATTGGCTCGTTTATGGTAATAAGGCACGGAATAGTAAATTTACAAGTAGTACCCACACCTACTTTACTGTTTATGGTAATTTGTCCGTTGTGTAAATCAATAAGTTTTTTAACAATTGATAAGCCCAAACCTAAACCACCATACTTACGTGAGTTGGTTATAGATTCTTGCATAAACGATTCGTAAATGGATGTCAACTTATCTTCAGGAATACCAACTCCAGAGTCGCTAATTATAATTTGTAATTCTGCTAAATCATCATTTTTGTTAATGGTTGAAACCTCCACATTAACATAGCCCGAATGCGTAAATTTAATGGCATTATTTACTACATTATTAACTATTTGGGTAAACCGCATTGGGTCACCTTTAATTTTAAATGGTAGGTTTCTATTAATTTCAAAAACTAATTCAAGGTCTTTATCCTTGGCTTGATTTTGAGCGTTGTGTTTAATTTGCTCGAGCACCAACCTTGGTTCAAACTCAATGTTATTAAGGGTAAGCTCACCTTTTTCAATTTTATTAAAATCTAAAATATCATTTACAGAACTTAATAAACCAATAGAAGCATACTTTATAATCTCAAAATTTGAACGCACTTTTGGGTCGATATTTTCTTTTAACATTACATCAGATATACCCATAATGGCATTTAAAGGTGTACGCAGTTCATGACTTTAGCTCATTCATCCCTTCCGATTTTTTTAATGCAATGGTTTGCGCCTTTTCCTTTTCGCTTTTTAATTTTCTAATTAAGTTGGCCATTGATAATGATAGGAAAATAACTTCAGCTCCTGTACCAATTTTCGAACTATTTTCAACTAAAAATGTGGTGTGTGTTAATCCAAAATTATTTAATATAAAAACTGTCATACCAGTAGCAAGCGATAAAATACCAATGGTAAAAAAGGTATCAACAAACTGTCCTTTTACATAACAATACACAATAGAAACAATTACCAAAAGCAAGGCCAATAAAGCCAACGTATTAATGTATAAATAACTAAATGATGGAATTTTAAATGGCAGCACAACAATAATTAACAAGCCTAAAACCAAGGCAGCATGCGTGTTATAAGCCCTCATAAAAAACTTGTTATTTAAGGTAACTTTTAAATAACTTTTTCCGTACATACCAAAAAACAAGGTGGCTAATGATGCAAATAAAAGAACACCTTTTAAAGAAAAAGCATCAGCACTTGGGCCAACATATTTAAACCAAAATCCATCAAGTGCAAACTGCATTAAACCAATGGCCAATACATATAAACTATAATACAAAAAGGTTTTATCGCGCAGTGCAAAATAAAAGAACAAATAGGTAATTGTAGCCAAGAAAATTACACCATAAAAAATACCAAAAAGTAAATTCTCGGCCGTTGAGGTATATATAAAATCATCAGGCTGATGCAGGTTTAAATTATAATTAACTACCTCTCCATCACTTTTAAAACTTAAGTAAAAACGAGTTACTTCATTAGCAGGCAGCGTAACTTTAAATATAGATTTACGGGATTTAAAATCACGTTGGTTAAATGGAATGGCATCACCCGATTGCTGTAAAAAGTTTTTATAAATGCTATTATTGGTATATAAATTAACAAAATCTGTAATTGGCCTGGTGGTTTCTAGGTAATAATTTTGAGTAGTATTGGTGGCATTATTTACGGCAAACTCCAGCCAGTAATTTCCATCAGTAAAACCCGTATTGGTAATGTTATTAGTTAGTGTAATTGCGTTTAATGCCTCTTTTTGTGATATAAACTCATCAATCGAAAGTTCATTTTCTTTTAGGTTGTATACCTTGGCAACATTATGCAACAAAAAATTGCCATTGTTACTGTTTAAGGAATCAATTTTAAATGGTTGCGCAAAAGTGCTGTTTACCAGCAAAAAGCTTAATATAAATAAGTAAATTTTATTTAACATGTTAGGGTAATTATAATGTGATATTAACGATTAATACCATTAAATGGTTTTAGTAATACTAAAATGCTTTAAAATTGCTTATTTGCGGTATAAACATGGACAATTTAAATAACAATACATCAACAACATTACAAAAACTAACTGCGCTTTGGGCACTTAGCGAAAGTGGTTTGGGCGGGTTTATGCATGCGTTAAAAATTCCATTTACTGGTTTTTTCTTAGGTGGTTTTGCCATTGTAATTATCACTTTAATTGCCCATCAAAGCAAACAAAAAAGCAAGGCCATTATACAAGCCACTTTGTTGGTAATTTTAGTAAAAGCAATTGCTAGTCCGCACTCGCCACCAATGGCATATATTGCAGTTGCATTTCAAGGTTTAGCAGGATTAATCTGTTTTGCAGTAATACCAAACTTGCGCATTGCAGCGGCTTTATTTGGTTTAATTGCATTACTAGAAAGTGCGGTTCAAAAGTTTTTAGTTATGACTTTAATTTTTGGCGAATCGTTATGGAATGCTTTGGATTTATTTGTAAAATCAATATTAAAAGACTTCTCTTTTATTGGTAACTTTTCGTTTAGTTTTTGGTTGATAGTTCTATACACGGGCATATACAGCATTTGGGGATTGATAGTTGGCATTTGGGCTGGTGGTTTACCAAATAAACTAAACAAAAAAGCGGCTGAGGTTTTACATCAATTTAAAACCATTGAAGTTAACCAAGTGCAATTAAACTTAAATAAAAAGAACAAACGCAAAGGCAAGCTAATTGGGATATTTTTTATGATGATTTTTATTGCCAGTGTATTTCTTTTTCAGGGATTTGGAGGCAAAGCCACTTATGCCATTATTAGGTCGATGGCCGCATTAATACTGTTGTTTTATGTAATTAACCCGCTTGTAAAATGGGCCATAAAAAAATGGGCAGCCAAACAACAAAATGCCAAAAACAAACAGCTTACTTTATTATTAGATTTAATGCCAAACATGCGCAGTAAAATTACACCTGCACTGCAAATTGCACGTTTACAAAACAAAGGATTAAAAGTTTATCCGGCATTTGTGGTTAACCTAATTGTGTTAAGTATTTATCATACCTACTAAGTTTTGCAAAACAAAATTTACATATTTAGCCAACCAATTAAAACTGGTAAAACTACCCTACTAAAAAATTGGGTTGATAAGCAAAATAACATAGCTGGAATTTTAACTCCAGATATAAATGAGGTGCGCATGTTATACAACATATCCCAAAAAACTTACCACACATTACAAGTAGACACCGAAGAAAATGCAATTAAAATAGGCAGGTTTTTGTTTGATAAAAATGGCTTTGAATTAGCAAAAAGCATCTTGTCGCAATCGCTGCAATCGCAATGCAGTTGGGTTATTGTTGATGAAGTTGGAAGATTAGAAATTAATCAACACAATGGGTTAGAACCTACCTTAACAAAAATTATAAACGCTTATAAAAACAAACAATCAAGTGGTAATTTATTGCTGGTAGTGCGAGATTATTTATTGCATGAGGTGATTAATTATTATCAAATACCTGATGCAATTATTCTTGATAGAGATTTTTTTGAAGAAGAACAAGCAACCAAAACATCAACCCAAAACAACTTAACTGGCCTTGTGCTTTGTGGTGGCCAAAGTGTCAGAATGGGGCGTGATAAAGCGTTTATAGTGTATCATAATAAACCTCAATATGCACATGTAAGTGATATGCTTGAGCCATTTTGCAATGATGTTTTTATATCATGCAACAACCAACAAATAGCACAAATTAATCAACCCTATAAATACATTGAAGACAATGCGACTTTTAATAATAACGGCCCACTAACTGGTGTTTTAAGTGCGTTTAATCAAATTGAAGCATCAAGTTTGTTGGTGGTAGGATGCGATTATCCAAACTTAACCCAAGCCGACATTAAGGCATTAATTGATGCACGAGAAACAGCTATTGATGTGGTGTGTTATAAAAATACAGAAACAAATTTTGAAGAACCCTTATTGGCTATTTACGAAAAACAATGTGCTAAACAGTTGCTTAGTTTTTATAAAAGCGGACAACAATCGTTGCGCCATTTTTTAAAAACAGTACATACTAAAACCATTACTCCTTTAGATGTTAATAATATTAAGAGTGTTGATTATTGATGAAACGAAACGCTAATACTAAACTTGGTTAAAATACTTTTGGTTGATGCTTGTTTTTTTCTGCATTAAATTATCCATAAATTTTTGATGTGCTGTTGTTCCTTCATGCATAATACGATGATTTTGCATGGCGTTATATGCAGCTAAATCTGATACCAATTGTTGGGATATGTCATCAAAACAAGCATGTACAAATTGTTGCCAAACATAATCAATAGCCAATTGGTTTGGATGAACCAAATCATTCCCAAAAAAACGGTAGTCTCTTAATTCATCAATTACCATTTCGTAAGCCGGAAAATAATATGACCAATTACTATTGTTGCATAGCTCGTAAATGGCTTGTAATAAAATGCCTTTGCTTACATTGTTTTCAACCAAACCATCTTTAATATGCCTAACAGGGCTAACCGTAAACACAAATTGCGCATTGGGTAAAACTAGTTTTAATTGATTAAACGCATCAACTATTTCTGCAACTTGCAACAATCTTTTTGTGAATTTTTGTTGCGGATATTTATGGCAATTGGCCACAATAAAACCAGGATTATCTATTAATTGATATACAAATGCACTGCCCAATGTTACATACACAATTACATTGGGTTGATGTATAAATTGATGGGCCTGATGTAAAACTGAATTGATATTTTGCAATAACTCCAACGGGTGTTTATAGCTGTATTGCGAGTGGTGTTGCCATGTGTGATAAAGCTCGTTATTAAAGAAGATATCACTTTCTGAATAAGACCTATCCTCGCCTATTTGCATTAAATGCTGTGCTATACTTATTGGATTATACACAACACCATTTGGTTGTGCAAACACATTAAACCTATGCTTTTGTAGCAGCTCGCTTATATTATCTGCAAAGCACGAACCTGTTAAAAACATAGGCTGATTGTAATTAAATCTTTCTAAAGGAGGCTTTGCTTTAAATGTTATCTTAAAATCCATTTGCCGCAAGGTAACAATTAAAACAATTTGTACTACATGTTTTGGGTATTGGTAAATAAACTTAATGGAGTGGTAATATTTAAAGAGCTTATTGTTTTATGCATATGCTTAATACTGTAGTTTAAACCTATTCGATTAAAAAAAACTCACTCCCTTCTCCCTTCTTCAACCCAAACTCCCTCCCATTTAATTTATTAAAAGCTTATTACATTAGTGTACATAACCTGTTTACAACTATTGTAGATTAAGTAATGTAGTGTGTTTTATTATTCGTTACTTGAAACATCAAATACTATTAAACCACCTATTTTAAACAGCAAAAAATATGGCTAAGAAAGTAACGTCAACCAAAAAAATATTTGTTTTAGATACCTCTGTAATTTTACATGATAATAAATGTATCAATAATTTTCAGGAACATGATGTAGCGATACCAATTACGGTACTTGAAGAGTTGGATAATTTTAAGAAAGGAAACGACACCATTAACTTTGAAGCACGCGAGTTTATTAGATATTTAGATAAATTATCTGGTGAACATACCCTAACCGAATGGATACCCATTAACGGACGAGGCAGAGGAAAACTTAGGGTACAGTTTAAAGAAAAAGCAAGTGTTGATGCGCAATTGGTTTTTGGTGATAGAAAAGCAGATCACAAAATACTAAATGCGGCTTTGGCTATAAGCGAAGAATACCCTACGCGTAAGGTTATAATGGTTACTAAAGATGTAAACTTACGACTAAAAGCAAAAGCACTTAACCTTACTGCTGAAGATTACGAAACAGGCAAAATTAAAAATCTGGAGACCTTACACACTGGTTCAACCGTTGTTGAAGGAGTTAAACAATCGGTGATTGATTTAATTTATAGCGAAGGATTTGTGAGTTACGATTTGTTATTTAAAAAACAGCCAGCAGCCAATCAATACTTTGTTTTAAAAAATAATAAGTCGAGCGTATTGTGTTTTTACAACCCACAAAACGAAAGCATTGAACGTATAGATAAACGCACTGCACATGGCATAAAACCTAGAAATGCTGAACAAAGTTTTGCTATTCATGCGATACTAAACCCTGATGTATCGTTGGTTAGCATACAAGGAGTAGCGGGTACTGGTAAAACATTATTGGCACTTGCTGCGGCATTAGAACAACGCCATAATTATAGACAAATATTTTTAGCCCGACCAATTGTGCCGCTTGGAAATAAGGATATTGGTTATTTACCTGGCGATATAAAAAGTAAAATAAATCCATACATGGAACCGCTTTGGGACAACTTAAAATTAATTCAAAGTCAATGGAAAGAAACCGACAAAGAGTATCAAAAAATTACCGATATGGTTACTCAAGAAAAGTTGGTGGTTTCGCCATTAGCATATATAAGAGGCAGGAGTTTATCAAACATTTTATTTATTATTGATGAAGCGCAAAACCTTACACCACTTGAAATAAAAACCATTATTACACGTGCTGGAGAAGGCAGTAAATTTATTTTTACTGGTGATGTTTTTCAGATTGATACTCCATATTTAGATGCACAATCAAACGGATTAAGTTATATGATTGACCGTATAAAAGACAACCCAATTTATGCCCATATTACTTTAGCTAAAGGTGAACGAAGCGCATTGGCCAACATTGCAAATACATTGTTGTAATAACTTATTTTCAATTATAATTAAACAAAAAACGGCTGCTACCAATTGGTAACAGCCGTTTTTATTTATTTTTTAAATTTGATTATTTACTTCCTTCGGCAAAATACTTAAAGAAATAAGGAATGGTTTCAATACCTTTTAAGTAATTGCTAATACCATAATGCTCGTTAGGTGAATGTAGTCCATCGCTATCTAAACCAAAGCCCATCAATACCGATTTTAAGCCTAATTCTTTTTCGAACATGGCCACAATTGGAATACTTCCTCCGCCACGTGTAGGTATTGGTGTTTTACCAAATGTAGTTTCCATTGCTTTTGCAGCCGCTCTGTATGCAATACTATCTGTTGGTGTAACTACTGGCTCGCCACCGTGGTGCGGACGAACTTCTACTTTTATACCTTTAGGAGCAATGCTTGTAAAATGGTTTTTAAACAATTCGGTAATTTCATCGCTAACTTGGTGCGGTACTAAACGCATGCTAATTTTTGCAAATGCTTTGCTTGGTAATACTGTTTTTGCACCTTCGCCAATGTATCCACCCCAAATTCCGTTTACATCTAAAGTTGGACGAATACCAGTGCGCTCAAGTGTTGTAAAGCCAGTTTCACCTCTAACATCAGATATTTCTAAATCCTTTTTATATTCTTCTAAATCAAACGGAGCTAAATTTAAATCCTTACGCTCGGCCGCTGTAAGTTCAGCAACTTTATCATAAAAACCCGGAATGGTAATGTGGTTATTTTCATCATGCATACTAGCAATCATTTTTGCTAATATATTAATAGGATTAGCTACTGCACCACCATACACACCACTGTGTAAATCACGATTAGGGCCAGTAACTTCTACTTCTACATAACTTAATCCACGTAAACCAGTATCAATACTTGGGCAATCGTTTGCTATAATTGAGGTGTCAGAAATCAACACCATATCAGCTTTTAAACGCTCTTTGTTAGCTACACAAAAATCAGCTAAATTATTACTTCCTACTTCTTCTTCACCTTCAATCATCATCTTAATATTACAAGGAAGATTGTTTGTTTTCATCATGTATTCGAACGCTTTTACGTGCATGTAAAATTGTCCTTTATCATCTGCCGAACCACGGGCAAAAATAGCTCCATCAGGATGTACAGCTGTTTTTTTAATGGTAGGTTCAAAAGGTGGAGTATGCCACAATTCTAGCGGTACAGCAGGTTGCACATCGTAATGGCCATAAACCAAAACGATAATTTTTTCGCCATACACAATTGGGTGGCCAGGTGTTTTACAAACCTCCACTTTATCTGCTCCAGCAGCACGCATGCTTTCGGCAACAAATTCTGCAGCTTTAGCCACATCGCCATTATAGGCGCTATCGGCACTAATTGAAGGAATGCGTAATAACGCAAAAAGTTCGTCTAAAAAACGTTGTTTGTTTTGTTCGATGTATTGTTTTATATCACTCATATTAAAAAATGTTATTGTGCAGCTGTTACTGCTTTATTGGGTTGATGTGAATTTACTACGTTTATAAATATTTCCGACATGGTTGGTAATACTTCGGCAAAGCTGATGATTTCTGTTTGGTTTACCAACGCACTTAACAAAATATTATTAGATGCTAAATCAGGACTTTTTACTTCAAACACAAAGTGCCTATCATCCATCTGTTTGCTACTTACCAACTGATAATTATCAGGCAAAATTAAATGCTGATTGGTACACTGTATGGTAAAAGTATGTGTTCTAAATTGCTCACGTACTTGCTTAACCGAACCTTCTAATACCTTTTTTGAGTTATTAATTAAGGCAATATCATCACACAATTGTTCAACACTTTCCATGCGGTGTGTGCTAAAAATAATGCTGCTACCTTGTTGTTTTAGTTTTAAAATTTCTTTGGTAATTAACTCCGCATTTATTGGATCAAAACCACTAAAAGGTTCATCTAAAATAATTAGTTTAGGTTGATGCAAAACAGTGGCTATAAACTGAATTTTTTGTTGCATTCCTTTACTTAATTCTTCAACTTTTTTATTCCACCAAGCTTTAATTTCAAATAACTCAACCCAAACCTTAAGCTTATCTAAGGCTTCTCTGCGGCTTAAACCTTTAAGTTGTGCAAAGTATAAAAGCTGCTCGCCTACTTCCATTTTTTTATACAAACCACGCTCTTCAGGTAAGTATCCAATTTGATAAATATGCTCCGGTTTTAGTAACTCGCCATCAAAATAAACTTCTCCTTTATCGGCCTTAGTTATTTGCGTGATAATTCTAATTAGTGTTGTTTTACCAGCACCATTTGGCCCTAACAAACCATATATGCTGCCTCTGGGAACTACTAAGCTAACATCGTTAAGTGCTTTGTGGGTAGCAAATTGTTTTGAAACGTTTTTTACTTCTAAAATACTCATTTATTAACGGCCTAATTAGGCTACAAAGTAATATAATTTTTTAAAGATAAAACACCGTTTATAAAATTTATAGAATCAAGTAACAACAAGTGCATTAGGGTTGAGTTAAGCTAAATCTAAGTGTCAATTTTTTTATGATTTTGATTTCTTAACCCGTAACTCAACATTCAAAACTAAAGACTCAACCAACATCCCATAATATTTGTTTTTATTAAGTAAATGATTCTCAACTTTATCAAATTTGCTTTATTCATTTATTTTCTTGAATTTTACCAAACAATCTGAATATTAGTTTTTCGGATTTTATTAATCATATAAACATAAATAGCCATGAATATTAGATTATCAATTTTAGCGATTATATTAATTAGCATCTTCTCTTTAGGATTATCTAGCTGCCTTAACGAAGAGGTTGAGGATTTTGTGGAATGCACCGCAGACTGCACCGTTGTTAATGGAAAGTTTACAACAAGTGATGGAAGATTACCAATACCTAATACCAAAATAACACTTAAATGGATTAATCATACAAGCTATTATACTGCTAGTTGGC
>JAUCCO010000078.1:0-15714 GCA_034676125.1 Bacteroidia bacterium | reverse complement strand
GAGTCGCCTTTAATTCCTGCAATTCCTTGTAATCCCTGTATTCCAGAATCACCTTTATTTCCTGCAATACCTTGAATTCCTTGAATTCCTTGGATGCCTGAATCACCTTTTAAACCAGCAATACCTTGCAAACCTTGAATACCTGAGTCGCCTTTAATTCCTGCAATTCCTTGTAATCCCTGTATTCCAGAATCACCTTTATTTCCTGCAATACCTTGCAATCCTTGAATTCCTTGGAGTCCAGAATCTCCCTTTAGTCCCGCTATTCCTTGCAAGCCTTGGATGCCTGAATCACCTTTTAAACCAGCAATTCCTTGTAAACCTTGGATTCCAGAATCGCCTTTTAATCCTGCAATACCTTGCAGACCCTGAATACCAGAGTCGCCTTTAATTCCTGCAATACCTTGGATGCCCGAGTCACCTTTGATGCCAGCAATTCCTTGCAATCCTTGGATGCCAGAGTCCCCTTTTATACCTGCAATTCCTTGCAAACCTTGTATACCTTGTGGGCCAATATCGCCTTTTTTGCTTGGAGCAAATAATGCATAAGGAACACTTAATAATTCGGATGAGCCAAGGGAAATATAACCTGCACCAAAGTCAATTTCAACTTCAATAAACTTGGCTCCACTACCCCAATCTATTAACTCAAAGTCACCGTTTGTTACCGCGCCCCTTCCAATTGCAAGGTTAAATAAGCCAAATGTATTTGTTGTTATTGTATGTGTTTCTGCATAAAGAATTACTCCTGTAGCGGTTAAATCTCTAATAATTGGATGTACCTTTAGTGTTGCATTTCCCATTGGGTTACCAGAAGCATCACGTGCTATAGCCTGATATCTGAATGCTTGCGGAGGTTGCGCCACAGCTTGAAAAATAAGTAGTAACAGAAAAGAAATTGTTATAAATATCTTTGTTTTCATTTTTAAATTTGTTTTAGCGTTTTATAAATACCCAACCGTGTTTTTCTATTTGATTATATTTTATAAGATAGAAATATGTGCCTTCGGGTAGCTCGTTTCCATGCTTATTGTGTCCCGTAAATACATTCTGTTTATTATCATAATTATGAGTATTCCAAACCTCATTTCCCCAACGATTAATAATGGTTACAGTATTGGTTTGATATTTATCTAAAATAGGTATTCTCCACCAATCATTAAAGTTGTCTCCGTTAGGTGAAAACCCATTAAAAAAATCATAAACGGGATCGTTAATTACGGTATCGTTTGATAATAATTGCGGTTGATGAAAACCTTGCGTTAAAAATTGATTGGGAACGGAATATGTTTCAATTAACGTTTCGCCCAACGTCCACGAAATTGAATAATTAGCTGTAGAAAAATAGTCGCCTGAAGTAGCTATTACTACTGGAGATATTGATTGTGTATATCCATTTATAAAAGTAGCCAGTATGGCTATTAATAAACTTATTCTTTTCATGAATCTTTTCTATTAATTAAAATAACCTTTTAATGACTAGCCGCTTATTAATTTCTAAACTAAACCAACCTTAAATTTTAAACTTTAGTAAGGTGTGTTCAAACCCAAAACCCACATGATTAGTTTTTTTTATATGTATATGAACTGGCACTAATACCAAGAGTAATGAAAGATATATGAGTTGGTAATTTCATTAATTTATAAAAAGTGTACTGTGCTTTCTTGGTTGACATTTGTAATAACTTTTGCGGTTACAAAGATTTGCACATATCAAGCTCTTATCGTTACACAATCAAACTTATAAGTTACACATATCTCATATTTATTAATATAGATTACAGGTTTTTAGCAGTATTATTTATAGTTCGCAGACACATATAAATCACTGAATTTTGTAACTTTTTTGTGGTTTTATGTAACACTGAGATTCTGTACAATGGATACTTTTGTATACTAAAAATCTACTATTATGAAAAATGAAGACACTAATAATTCAAACATGAAGGATAAGAAAAAAGATGAAGAAAAATTTCCTGGTTATCCTTCATATCCACCTAGTGAGGATATTTTCAACCAATTTATAGAAGAAGGAGATATTGATCCAGAAGATATTACCAAGAAAAAAGCTCCAAACGAAGAAACTGATACACGGAATGAAAAGGATTTTACTGAAACGGTAACGGGTAGCGATTTAGATATTCCTGGAGCTGGTTTAGATGATGCAATGGAAGATATTGGAAGCGAAGATGAGGAAAATAATTATTACAGCTTAGGTGGCGATAATCACGATGACTTAGACGAGCGCACTGGTGTGGAACCTATTGAAAAAGATGAATAGTAATAAGTAATATTTATTACACTAACCATTGTTTAACACGCTGTTAGTCAGATATAAATTTTACTATAAACTAAATCCAAATTTGTTATTTATTCGCTTTCAAACTGTTGTAAAAACCTTACATCATTTATAGAAAACACGCGTAAATCTTTAACATTATATTTTAGCATCGTAATTCTTTCAATACCCATCCCAAATGCAAATCCTGTATATTCATCTGGGTTAATTCCATTAGCTTCTAGCACATTTGGATCTATCATTCCGCAGCCTAAAATTTCAACCCAACCTGTATATTTACATACATTACAACCTTTTCCTTTACAAATTATACACGATATATCCATCTCTGCACTTGGTTCAGTAAACGGAAAATAACTTGGTCTGAAACGAATGTTGAATTCTTTACCAAACATTTCTGTTACAAAGTGATAAAGGGTTTGTTTTAAATCAGCAAACGAAACATTTTTATCAATATAAATTCCTTCAACCTGATGGAAAAAGCAATGCGCACGAGCAGAAATCGCTTCATTTCTATAAACCCTACCCGGCATTATTGCACGCAAGGGTGGCTTTTGGTTTTCCATTAGCCTAATTTGTACGCTTGATGTGTGGGTACGCAAAGCAATTTCTTTATCAATAAAAAAAGTGTCTTGCATATCGCGCGCTGGATGATTTTCTGGGAAATTTAATCCTGAAAAATTATGCCAATCATCTTCTATTTCTGGCCCATAAGCCAAACTAAAACCAATTTTACTAAATATATCGTTTATCTGTTTTTCTATTAAAACCAATGGATGCCTAGAACCCAATTTTAAAGGCTCACCAGGTAAAGTTAAATCTTGTTGATTAATGGCATCTAGTGTTTCGTTGGTAAAATTTAATTGCGCTTCATCAAATTTTGTTTGAGCTGCTTGTTTTACCACATTCATTACCTTACCAACTTCCTTTTTTTGGTCGTTTGGTATGGTTTTAAACTCTTCAAATAAATCATTTAATAAACCTTTACGGCTTAAATATTTTAATCTAAACTGTTCGGTTTCCTCAGCATTGCTCAAAACAATACTTGATAATTCTTTTTCTACGGATTTTAATTTTTCAATCATACTTCAAGGTCAAAACTAAGCAATTCAATTTAAAGTACTATTCACAATCGTTTAATCTTATATATTAATTTATATAAAGGTTGTTATTGTTATTAGCGTGTTAATTTGGCGTATAACTTATTTTTAAAAGTTTGGTTTTATAGTTGTTAGTGTTGGATTAACATTTAAGTAACATTACAATGCGTTGTATTTGTTGCACTTTAGCCACTTTATACACATGTGTTAATAGTTAAACCAACATTCAATTGTTATAAGTTTTATTTTAAATTAATGGGTATATAGTTTGGTTAGCTTGTTAGTAATGTCGCACTTATTAGACTGACTAGTTGATATAAATAGTTATCAACCTAAAAAGCAACGATAAAATGTCGCAATCCACATTGTATGTTGATTACTCTATTAAAACGCTCTGTTCCAAATCCCAATACGCCTTTAAGTTTATTAATTCGGTGTTATATCCAACTTTTTCGGGTTGAGTTAATGTGTTTAAATCTCCATTATCCCAAATTCCGTTATTATTTGCATCATAAATGTATTTAATTTTATAACTACCAGGTAACATGTAATCTATTGTAATTTGTGTACTTGTATTCACTATAAACTGATATGCCAAGGTTTTTTCATCACTACTTAATATTTGTAAAATATATTGATGAGTTTTTGCCTTAGGTACTTTTACATTTAAAACAAGGTTAGCATAGTCTTTTAGTTCTTTAGTTGCATATACAGCCTTTTCTTCTTTATTGTATTGGTTATAAAAATCATACAAAGCACTATCATTAATGGTTAGTCTGTAGGTAGTTTTTTGTTCCCAATTAGAAAGTATTCCATACTCAAATTCACTTAATTTTAATAAGTTGTAACCAATTTTAATGGTGTCTTTTAATAAGGTAATTTGTGTGGTATCTATTTGTATAATAGGATTATTTAAACTAAACTTTATGGTATCGTTTAATTCTAGTTGTTTATTTATGGTTAGTAAAGGTTTATTGGCCTTATAAATAGATTTGTGTTTAATCCTTACAGCGCTTTTACCAATAGTATTTGTAATATTAAATATTGTAACTGTATCGGTAGTTTGGGTTGCTGTAAACACATAAAAAGTATCAAATCCGGCTATATTAGCAATATGCTTAACATAGGTTTTGTTTCCGTTTGTATTTTGTACAGTAAATAATTTGGGTTGATATACTATAAAAACATACTTATTGGGTTCACGATTAAATGTATCTACAATTTTTTGTAACGGATGAAGATTTGGTTTAAACACGTTTAAAGCTAGTAACCTATTTACGGTATCAGTAGTATTGATGTTATTATTTAAAAATGCTTTAGCCTCGGTAGTTTCTATTTTTAAGTTTTTATTGGCATCATTAAATGCAAATAACTTAAAGTTTTGGTTAGGTAAATTATTGATAGAAAAACTACCATCAGTATTGGTTTTACCTATGTAAATGGGTTTATTTTTTATGATGGTTGAATCATTAAATCCATCAATATTATATAAAGCAATTGTAACCTCCGTTTCGGGTTTATTATTAAATGCATTTAGTACATTTCCAGCAATAAAATTCGAATCGATATTAGCCCCTGTAGAAAATACATAACTATAATCTTTTAATAAATTATTTTCGGTGTTATCGCCAATTGCATTGCCAAAGTTTATGGTATAAGTAGTGTTAGGTAATAAAGCATCTTTAAATCTTATTTCAAGGATTTTACCTTTATTAATAAACTCGGGTTTATTTTCTAAAGGTGGCGAAATTATTACCTGATCATTAGGTGTATTTAATTGTATAAACTCATTAAACTTTACTTCTATTTTTGAAGATTTAAATTGAGTAGATTTATTATTTGGTACCACAGAAACAACTTCGGGTGCAGTAGTATCTCTACTTCCACCAGAAGGATTAACTATTTGGGCACACGATGTTATCCAAATCAACCCTAAAAAACAACCTGCATTTATTAACTTATTACGCATGTTTTACTACAAATAATAAACTGCTATGGTCGTTATTTTTTTATGCACTAATGGTTGATTTTAAACCCGATATAGCACCACGAATAAACTCAAACTTATTACCCTTATGCACCTCACTTCTCATGCTAATATACGGTGCATCAAATGGCATGCTTTTAGTTTCAACCACTTTAAAACCATGATTTTGCATTAATAAATTAAAACTTTTTTGATTAAAGTGGTATAAATGGCGAGGCACATCATAACCATCCCAAAATTCTTTATAATGTTTTGCATCCCAGCTATCACTATTTGGCACAGCAATAAACATGGTTCCGGTTTGTTTTAATAAGCGTTTTAATTGTTTCATGCGCTCATTTAATAAATGCACATGCTCTAGTACATGCCATTGTGTTATTACATCATAACTATTAGCCTCAAGCTTATCAAGTTCGTTTTCGTTTTTTACATTAAAGCCAAACTTCTTTTTTACATATTCAAGCGCTTCTTCACTAACATCAACACCAACAGCTTTAAAGGTTTTATCTCTAACTACGCCATCTAAAAAATAACCTAAGCCACAACCCAAGTCCATTAATAAACCATTTGGCTGGTAAGTTTTTATATGCTTAAGTTTTTGGTTGATGCTATAATCACGCACCACATCATAAACCTTATACATAAAGCTAAAATCTTTTTTACTACCTGCGTGCGATACATATCTATCACTTTGGTAATAAGGCCCAATTTCTGCAACTGTTGGTCTAGGGTTTGTAAATAAAAATGAGCAATTGGCGCAACGATATAAATCAAATTGTTGGCCAGTAGCTACAAAGTCTTTACAAGTTAACTCTTTGGTTAATTGATTATGGTTACAAACTAGGCAGGTATTAAGGTTTTCCATTACGGCAAATAAAATAAAAATAAGGTGGTAAATAAAAAATAGGTTATGTACAGGGTGTTTACTTAATAAAAGTTATCTACCAATATGAACCATAAGCACCGAAACATCAGCAGGAGAAATTCCACTAATGCGAGATGCTTGTCCTAATGTTTTAGGGCGTTGCTTATGTAGTTTTTCTCTTCCTTCTTTCGATATAGATTGAACGCTTAGGTAATCAAAATCATCGCTGATGTTAACATCTTCTAGCCTATTCATTTTTTCTACAACTAGTTTTTCTTTCTCTAAATAACCTTCGTACTTTAATAATACTTCCGCTTGCAGTAAAGCATCGTCATTAAACTTATTTAGGTAAGCATTAAGCTCGGGCAAAGCATCTGTTATATTTTTTAACTCAACCTGTGGCCTACTTAAAATGGCATCTAATTTATAATTTTGAGGAATAGTTGTTGTTCCCAATCCTTCTAACATTGGGTTTATTTCAGCAGGCGTTACCGAAGTTTTTTTGAAGTAACCCATTATTTCATCAGTATCCTTTATTTTCTTCTCAACCCTTTCTAAGCTTTCTGCTTTGGCCAAACCAAGTTGATAGCCCTTTTCTGTTAGCCTTATATCTGCATTATCTTGGCGCAACATAATGCGGTATTCTGCCCTTGAAGTAAACATGCGATAAGGCTCATCCGTTCCTTTATTCACCAAATCATCTATTAACACACCTATGTATGCATCGCTTCTTTTTAAAATAAAAGCTTCCTTTTCTGTTACATTTTGATGTGCATTTATTCCGGCAATTAATCCTTGACATGCGGCTTCTTCGTATCCCGTTGTCCCATTTATTTGTCCTGCAAAAAACAAGTTTTTTATCAGGTGGGTTTCAAGTGTAAGTTTTAATTGTGTAGGCGGAAAATAATCATACTCAATTGCATAACCAGGTCTAAACAATTTGGCTTTTTCGAAACCAGGAATTAATCTTATGGCTTTGTGTTGTATTTCATCAGGCAAAGAAGTAGAGAATCCATTAACATATATTTCTACAGTACTCCATCCTTCTGGTTCAACAAATATTTGGTGCCTATCTCTTTCGGCAAACCGATTAATTTTGTCTTCAATACTTGGGCAATAACGCGGGCCTAATCCTTGTATTCTTCCGGCATACATTGGCGAATCATCAAAGCCTGTTCTCAATACATCGTGCACATTTGGGTTGGTGTAAGTTATCCAACAAGGGCGCTGATTTTTTACTGGAGTTGTTTCATCACTATAAGAAAACTTTGACGGATTTTCATCACCATCTTGTTTTTCCATTTTAGTATAATCCAAACTTCTTCCATCAACCCTTGGTGGAGTTCCTGTTTTCATTCTACCACTTTCAAATCCTAAAGTTATTAATTGTTCGGTTAATCCACTTGCCGATTTTTCTCCTATCCTACCACCACCAAATTGTTTTGTGCCAATATGTATAATGCCATTTAAAAATGTTCCGTTGGTTAATATCACCGAACGTGATCTTATTTTTTGACCCATGCCTGTTATTACTCCACATGCTCTTCCATCCTCCATAGCTATTTCTTTAACCATGTCTTGCCAAAAATCAACATTGGGTGTTTCTTCAAGTTTCTCTCTCCAATATTGTGCAAATAACATGCGGTCGTTTTGTGCCCTAGGGCTCCACATTGCAGGGCCCTTACTTAAATTGAGCATCCTAA
Organism: Bacteroidia bacterium; assembly: GCA_034676125.1. Lineage (GTDB taxonomy): Bacteria > Bacteroidota > Bacteroidia > UKL13-3 > UKL13-3 > UBA6183. The sequence continues at coordinate 7,760 of JAUCCO010000078.1, read as the reverse complement.
ATTGTATGGTACTCTTATCAGACACAATCCCAGAGTATCCACCTAGGGCGTCTATTTCTCTAACAATTTGTCCTTTTGCCACACCACCCATTGCAGGATTGCAGCTCATCTGTGCAATCTTGTTCATGTCCATGGTTATCAGCAAAACTTTCGAGCCTAAATTAGCGGCCGCAGCGGCAGCCTCACACCCTGCGTGGCCGGCACCCACAACTATAACATCATATTCGTTAAACATTTGTAAATCAGTCTTTTGTGTTTTTCTCACGTGTTTCACGTGAAATATGGTAAATTATTGGAGCAAAGATATATAATAGTCTTCTTTCTCACGCATCAATGTTGCTTCTTTCTTTGTTTTGTCTTTATAGCCGCAAAGGTGTAAAACCCCATGAATCAAAACCCGTAACATTTCAATCTGGTAAGTGGTGTTGTTTGTCTGCGCGTTTTCTTTAACACGATCATTGCTGATATAAATATCGCCAATAATTACATTGCCTTCGTTAAGTTCAAAAGTAATAATGTCGGTATAAAAATCGTGGTTCAGGTGCTCTATATTTATGTTTAAAAGATATTCATCCGAACAAAAATTGTAGCCCAACTCTCCAAGTGTAAAGCGCTCCATTTTTATAGTTTTCGCTAACCATTCCTTTATGTTGGTTCTGTTTTTGAATGATGTTTTTATATCAACATCTGTAAATATAACCTTACCTGAGTAAGGTAAAGATTCCTTGTTTGACTTGTTTTTCATCTTTGGTGCTGAATATTTCTAAGTAATAATAATAAACCCCTTGTTGGCATATAGTGCCAGTTGCGTCCATGCCGTTCCAACCATTAAGTATGTTGTTTTCGTATATCAGTTGGCCCCACCTGTTATACACTTTTATGGTTGATTTTTGATAATCTATTAATGATCCTTCTGGCCTAAACCTCGAGTTGAATCCATCAGGTTTAAACGCATTAGGAATAAAAACTGTGAAATAGGCTGATAAACAGATTCTATTTGAATTACTTACTATTGTATTGTCCGTGTTGTTCACCGCCTGAACATAATAGCATATTCCTTCATTTAATACCGTTTGAACAATGCTACTGTCTTTTATTAAAGTATCATTGGTTGTGTTCCACATATTAAATGTAAATACACCATTATCTCCTGTGCCTCTGTTAATTACATACTCTTTTACTCCGCTGTTCCACGTGAAATAAGGACTCCACGACAAATCCCTAACGCTATTTGCTTCTGTTCCGGTTAGTATAATATTTGAACTTGTATCACTTTGAAAAGACACCTTGTTGCATACATCATAAGACGATATTGTGAGATGGTATTTTGAATTGTCTATCAGCCCAAGGTTAATTCTTTTAGAAATATCGGTTTTGGAAAGCAATAGTGTGCTGGTTAAGTTTAGGTTTTCGTCTAAAATATGGGCTTCATATTTCGACACTTCGTCTGCGGGGTTTGTGCTAAACTGAAAATATAAATTATTATCTACAGGTATCCCAGATGTTATATAATCAATATTTAAATAGGTTGGTTCTTGTCTTCCCCTAGCGTTAAACACCAATTTATTTGATGAGCTACTAACTAATATTGTTGTGTCTTTTATCGCCCTTACAAATATTTGATAATTATTTCCGGTAATGTAGTTATACGTATATGTGCTAATTGTTCCAATAACTGAATCAACTAAATTATAGCCCGAATTATTGGTATTAATTAAAATGTAATATTTAACAATATTATTCCACCCTTCGTAATGCGACCACGACAAACGTATTGTTTTGTTACAGGTGTCGGCTGTTTGTTGTAGAAAAACTGTACTATTCCTTTTTTCATAAGCGGGAAGCTTACCACAGCTATCTCTAGTATTAATATTGTATGTAAAGCTTCCTGTTGATGGATTGTTGCCACTTAAATCTCTTGCAAAAGTATCTCGTGTTTCTGAAGGTGTCATTGCAGAAAAGAAACCATTTTTGAATACGTACAATAAGTACTTATCAAAATCTGGCGAAGAGTTTTTACTCCAGCCTAAAATTACTTGATTTGTATTAATGTCTACACTTACCGAGTCAAGATTTGTGATGTTAGGTGGAATTACGTCTACTAATACTGTATCGCTATACCAATTGTATTCTGGTCCACATGAGTCTCTTTTCTCAATAAAGTAATATGATGTTGGTTCACTTAGCGGTGGAGTTGCGTTTAAATGAATAAATGTTTCTGTATTTTTATTAAATATGGTGTCTATTGGAGTAAATAAACCTGTATTACCCTTCCTCTCCCAAATAATATAGTATAGAAATAGGTTACAAGTATCGTTGGGATTAGTCCAATAAAGTGTGTTATTTGGCCCATTCGGGCAAGCTCTTCTTAGCTCTGGCTTTTGCGCTAGAATGGCATTAACCCAACATAGAACTATTATTAATGTTAACCACCGCATACCATTTCAACGAGGTTATCTGGGTTTAAGTATTTATTACAAATTGCCATTAGCTCTTGGGGTGACGTGTTGTTGATTGTTGCTATATATTCATCATAATAGTTCTTCTCAAAACCATAATCAATCATAATCTTGTTCCTGTCCATTATAGAAAATGGACCATCTATGCTTCTAAGTAGTGCTCCTAAAAGGTAGTTTTTAGCGGTTAAAAGCTCTTGATCTGGAACAGGTATTGTACTTAATAAAGCTATTTCTTTATATATTTCAGCTATGGCAATTTCTACTTTATCGCTATTTACATCTGCATCTACATAAAAACAACCATCATCTAAGTATGATTCAAGTACCGAGTTTATTCCGTAGGTTAATCCCTTATCTTCTCTAATGTTCTTCATCAACCTAGAACCAAAGTATCCACCAAGAATAAGGTTTAATAGTTGTAGTTTCTTAAAATCTGGATGTGTTCTGTTTATCATTCTGCAACCTACACGAAGAGTCGCCTGGGCGGACTTTTCTTTTTTGATGGTTATATTTTTTCCTTTGGTTATCTTACTTGCGTAATGATTTTTTATATCTGATGGATTAAAATTGTTACTTAATACCTTAAGTGTATTTATTGTTTCTTCACTTACATCACCAGAAACTGTAATGTATTTCATGCTTTTGGCGTAATAAGTTTCGTGAAATTTTAGTAGCGTTTCACGTGAAATATTATCGTAATCTTCTGCTATTGAGCTTGTTGCTATTGGGCTTGATTCCCCAAATACACTCTCGTAATAGTTTTTATTGCAGATATACGAAGTTTTTTTCTGCTGTACTTTTAACTTCTGCTTTGCATTCTTTTTATATATACTTAATTCATTGTTAGGGAATTGAGCGTTCTTTACAACGTCTAATACAATCTCTAAACAACTATTTAAATGCTTTTTTAAGCAGTATAGGGTTAACTGTGCATCATCAATTGCGCAACGTGTTTGTAAATAACTACCATAAAAGTCCAAGCCATCTGCAATTTCTTCTGCGGTTCTTGTTTTGGTTCCTTCTGTTAATAGTTTATTAACGGTTCCGGCAATTGTATTCTGTGTTTGTTTTGCAATACCCGCATCAAACACCAGTTCAACCCTTAAAACCTCATCTACGTTTGCGCTCAGTGTATATATCGGTATTCTGGTTTCACCAACCGTTTTGGCGCATATCGGAAAGTCTAGATTAATTATCTTTTGTGTATCTGGAGCTACCGCCCTGTTTAAATTAGTCATGTTTTGCGTGATAATATAAAATACTGCAATTGGTTGATTTTAAGTAGTTTTTAGCCACTCTTTTAACATCATCTACTGTAACTTTCAGGTATTCATTGGCTTCGGTATTTACCAATTCAATATCACCATAATAGGCTGCGTATGCTATTTTCATTGCTTTATTAAGCACACCCATATCATTAAACCTAATGTTGGTTTCTGTTTTGTTTTTAACCTTTTCTAGTTCTGTTTCAGTTATTCCATTTTCTATTAAGTCTGCTAACACTTTTTCTATGGCCTCCTGAGCTTGCTCAAGTGTAACTCCCTTTACCAATTTACCTTCAATAATTGCCAATCCTGCATCAAAATCTCCGCTTTGGTAACAATCTATCTCACTAAAAATCCTTTGTTTTTTTAACAATTCGTTATACAACCTGGCTGATTTTCCACCTCCTAATATATCTGTCATTAAGTCGGTTGCATAATAGTCTGTATGCATGCGTTCACAAATATGGTATGCCATTACTATCGAGTCTAGCGGCACATCATTGTAAACATGTTCAGTTCTTTGTTCAGTTTGTTCTGGCTCATTTTTATAGTTTGGCGCCTCAACGTCTATTGGCGGAATAGGCCCAAACCATTTTTCTGATAACTTTTTTGTGGTTGCTAAATCTATGTTTCCGCTAATTACCAATATGGCATTATTGGGCCCGTAGTGTTTGCTAAAAAAGCTTTTAACATCTTCTAACGTGGCATTTTCTATGTGCGAAAACTCTTTACCTATTGTAGGCCAATTATATGGGTGTACTTTATATGCCAAGGGCAATAACCTCAACCAAACATCTCCATAAGGCTGATTGATGTAGCGCTCTTTAAACTCCTCAATTACCACGGCCTTTTGTACATCAAGTACTTTTTGGCTAAAATCTAAACTTAACATTCGGTCGCTTTCAAGCCAAAATGCAGTTTCAATATTATTTGCCGGTAGTGTAATGTAGTAATTGGTAATGTCATTACTTGTAAAGGCGTTATTGTCTCCCCCAGCTATTTGAAGTTGGTTATCAAAGTCGGTTACATTAATTGAACCTCCAAACATTAAATGTTCGAACAAATGAGCAAAACCCGTTTTTTCGGGATTTTCATTTTTTGAACCAACTTTGTAAAGGAGATTTAGAACACATAATTTTGAGTTAGTATCGAGGTGATGAATTACCTTTAAACCGTTTGCTAACTCAAATTGATTATAATTTATCAAAATGCGGATTTGTTTTGGTGTTAAAACAACAAATTTAGCGTTTAGGTGCGCTATACGGCTTGTTTAACATAAAGATGACTAAACTCTTTACCCACACCAAGATGTTTTATTAGACACTGCCCAAAAAACATATAAATTAACTACACATTATCAGTGTTTTACTAAAAATTGTATCCCATATTCACATAAAATGCAAAAGTACCTAGTTGTGTGTTTCGCATTATCGTAAAATCGAGTGGGCCAATAATTGAATTAAATCCACCCGTAATTCCGTATCCAATTATTTGGTTTGATTTTTTTAATACATCATTGCTAGTAAAATACCGAACAAAATTTTGGTTGTAATATCCTGCATTTACTTTTGGAGTGATGAATAGATTTTTTGACAATTCATATTGATATCCCAATGACAATCCAATATAGTTATTTGCCCTAATTTGGTAATCACTCAAACCCACAAATGGAATTTGATTACGGAAGTTTGGAATTAAACCGCCAATCATAAAATTGTTATAAATTGATGATGCATCAGAATTATGGTCGAATGGATTTAAGGTAAGCCCACTATAAACGCCCAGAATAAAAGTAGATCGTTTATTAATTGGAAAATACCGATTTGATATTAATTTAAATTGCAAATACTTTGATGTGATCAAAGAGTCTTCAAGTGCCGTTGTCATTTTAGAGGTAATTAAATTACCACCAAAAGAGTCGCGAGAAACAATATTAAAACTAGGAGAATTGTTAAATAAATAACCAAGACTCATGTTAATTTTTGAACCAGTACGTGTATAATAATGTCTATCTAATGTGTTTAAATTAAAGTCGAGATAAACCCGGTCTTGTACTAAGCTACCATCATAATTATTTGTGCTTCCAAATATTGATGGCGTAAATACAATATACTCTCGCATAATTCCTGCACCGGCAGTGTTTACTGTGAGTGAAGCTATTTGATACTTTACATCAATTGCGGTATATTTTTGGGTATACTGAGCGAACTGATTTTCTCCTTCAAAAATTGGAAGATTATTGCCATCATACGAAAATTTTATACCTAAACCATGTGTTTTTGCAGAGCCCAAATACTTAAAATATTCGCTCTTAAACCTAAACATATCAGCAATATTTATGGTTGAAGAAAAGCGTGTGTTTTTGCCTAAAAAATTCCTTGCGGTTAAATTTAAAATTAAGGCAGCTTTAGAAAAACTATTGTAATTAAGTGCAACATTAAAAAAAGTGGGTGCATTTTCTTGTGCTGTAAGTTTTATGCGCGAACCGCCTTTATCGCTAAACAGTTCGTAGCTTACTTTTTTAAAATACCTGGTTCCATAAATTTTGGCCATTGCATCTGAAAAATCACCAATTGTATACCATTCGTTTTTCAATAATCCCATTCGGTCTATTAGTAAGTTTTTGTTCGACATGCTAATGTCTTCAACCTCAAAACCAGTTATCAGTACAGAATCAATAATGGGTGTTTTGATGGGTTTATGAGGACCATAAACAGAGTCTAATCTTGCGGCAAGTTTTTGTAAATCAGGAAATAATTCCATTGCTGCATCATACCCTCGCTGTATCAAAGAATCGGATGCATAAAAACTATTTGCCTTAAATCCGGTTAAGTCTGGCTCAATAAGGTAATCACATTTTTCACGCTGTTTTTTGGTATCTTCTCCATCACTTAAAAACATCGATTGATTTAAAATATCAATAATGCTTACCAACTCTTTTTCTTGTAAAAAACCCTTACTTAAATTCACGCCAATCACAATATCAGCACCCATTTCTATTACGTTTTCTACTGGAAAATTTCTAACAATTCCGCCATCAACCAAAAGCCTGTTTTGATACTTTATGGGCGTAAACACAGACGGAATTGCCATACTTGCCCTTAATGCTTCAGCTAAATTACCACTATCAAGCACCACAATTTCGCCATTGGTAATATCCGTTGCTATGCACCTAAATGGAATAGGAAAATTATTAAAGTTTTTAATGTTGGAAACGGGAAATGTTAACCGAGAAAGTTCCACAGATAATTCTTGTCCATGTATTACACCACGTGGTAGTTTAAACCTTCTTCCTTCAATGGGAAGTTCTAAAATATATCGATTAAAATCTGACTTTTCTTCAATAGAAATTTGTTGTAAACCAGGGTTGTTTGCCAAAATATTATCCCATTTTATGGTTCTGGCAATTTTTGCAATACTATCTGGAGCATATCCAATAGCATAAAGTGAACCGATTACGCTACCCATTGATGTGCCAACTACATAGTCAACCTGGATGCCCGCTTTTTCTAAAACCATAAGCGCACCAATGTGTGATAAGCCCTTTGCACCGCCTCCGCTTAGGGCCAAGCCGATTTTTGGTCGTCCTTTTTTATGGGTTGTTTGCGCATTTAATGGCACTGCAATCATCAAAAATAAAAACATCAACAGGGTAAATACAGATTGCATATAGGTGGTTAAAATTGAGTTACAGTAATTTAAATTAAACATTTTACACAAATACAAAACTAAGTTTTAAAATTAAACAATACCTTTGTAAAATTATAAGAAATAAATGGGATTAAGAAAAAAGCCATATAGCGAAGGTAGTAATAATGGCAAACGTAGCGCACCCACTGGTGGTTCTGGTGCAAAAAAATCAAACTTTAAAACAGGATTTAGTAAAGGAGACAAGCCAGCTTTTGGCGCTAAAAGAACTGGATTTGGTTCATCACCTGCGAGAGGTGGATTTAAAAAAACCGAAGGTGGAAGTGACGAAAAACGTCCAAGTAGATTTGGAAGTGAAGGAGGCGACAGACGCTCATCATCACCACGT
>JAUCCO010000077.1:0-15791 GCA_034676125.1 Bacteroidia bacterium | reverse complement strand
GGCTGCATAACAGGAGCTGTACTTTGCACATAAACCTTTTCTTCAAGCTTTTTAATGGCTATTTTAAAATCGCCACGTTCTACTTCAACTTCAGAAACACCTGCTTCTGAAACTAATTTTATCAGTTCTTTAATTTCTTTTAGTTCCATATTGGAGTTATTTGAATAGTATCAAAAGTAATTATTTTTTAGAATTGTGCTAATTTAGTTAAATAAATTTAACTGTTTTTTGCATCGTAAGCCCATTTAATAAAAATAGAGCCCCAAGTAAATCCGCCACCAAAGGCAGAAAGTACTAAGTTATCCCCTTTTTTAAGTTTATTTTCCCACTCCCACATTAATAGTGGCAAAGTACCATTAGTAGTATTACCAAAATGGTCGATATTAATCATCACCTTTTCTTTAGCCAGTCCCATGCGTTCGGCTGTTGCATCAATAATACGCAAGTTTGCTTGGTGAGGAACCAAGTAGGTAATGTCATCAGCGGTTAGGTGGTTTCGCTCCATAATTTGAGCAGAAACATCAGCCATACCCGTAACTGCAAATTTAAACACCGCTTTTCCATCTTGATAAACAAAATGTTCGCGTGCATCTATTGTTTCGTGTGTAGGTGGCTTTAGAGAACCACCTGCTTTTTGGTGTAAATAATGACGGCCTTGACCATCAATTTTAAGTACACTATCAATAATACCGTTTCCTTCTTCGTTAGGTTCTAGCAATACGCATCCTAAACCATCACCAAAAATTATGCAGGTATTTCTATCAGTATAATCAATTATAGATGACATTTTATCGCCACCAATAACCAATACATTTTTATGTTTACCACTTTCAATAAATGATGCTCCTGTTTGTAATGCAAACAAAAAGCCAGAACATGCAGCAGCTAAATCAAAACCCCAAGCATTTTTTGCTCCAATTTTATCGGCCAAAATACATGCTGTTGAAGGAAAAACCATATCAGGAGTAACAGTTGCAAAAATTATCAACTCAATATCATCTGCGGTGATACCTCGTTTTTTTAATAATGCATTAACTGCCTCAACCCCCATATCAGATGTTGCCAAACCAGGTGTATTTAACAATCTTCTTTCCTTAATACCGGTTCTGCTTGTTATCCATTCATCAGAAGTGTCTACAAGTTTTTCCAATTCGGCATTGGTAAGTTTGTACTCGGGTACATAACCATGCACACAGGTAATTGCTGCAGTTATTTTACTCATTTTATAATGGTAATACTAAGTTCTTAAACTCTTCTTTTATAATTTCACAAAGATTAGAGTCGGAAACCTGTTTTGCTGTAAAAATCATATTTTTAAAGGCCTTATCATTTGAGATACCATGACCAATAATTACGGTTGCATTAACACCAAGAATAGGTGTACCGCCATAGTTTTCGTAATTAAATCTATCAAAGTATTCATCAGATCTACCACGTTTTTGTAACACGTAGTAAAAGGCTTCATAGGCCTTAAGTATAATGTTCCCCACAAACCCTTCGCAAACTATCACATCACATTTATCCGTTAATAAATCGCGGCCTTCTACATTTCCAATAAATGAAAATGGACCACCGCCTTCCATTAATTGGTGTGCTGCTGTAGTAACTAAATTACCTTTTTCTTTTTCTTCGCCAATGCTCATCAACCCAATTCTAGGATCATCAACTTTAAGTACATGTTTCATCATTAATGAACCAAGTACAGCAAATTGATAAAGTACATCTGGCTTACAATCAGAATTAACCCCTACATCTAATAACAAACCGGTATCACCGTTAGGCTTAGGAATAGTAGCGGTAATGCATGGGCGAATAACACCTTCGATTGGTTTTACCGAGAACATTGCCCCAACTAACATAGCACCAGTGTTACCAGCGCTAACAAAAGAATCGATTTGCTTAGTAGCAAGATGGCTAAATCCAATTACAATGCTCGAATTACGTTTTTGTGAAATAGCCTTCGTGGGATGTTCTCCCATTTCAATGACTTCTGTAGTATGCACAAAATCAAAATCAGAAACATTGGCACCATTTTCTGCAATCAATTGTTTAGCTTTAGGTTCATCACCAAAAAGTACAATTTTAGCATCAGCAGGTAACTCTTTCTGGGCAAGGATTGCTCCTTTTATAGCCTCTAAGGGAGCATGATCGCCCCCCATGATATCAAAGCCGATTCTCATTAAATAATAAAGGGTTTGGGTGGAAATTAAACGTCTTTTCTCATGTCTGGAAACACAAGTTTACCTTTGTAAAAGCCATCAGCAGTTACACGGTGACGTAAATGTGTTTCGCCAGAAGTTGCATCAACTGAAAGTGTTGGGTTAACACCTTTGTAGTGCGTTCTTCTTTTGTCTCTGCGAGTGTTCGAAATTTTTCGCTTTGGATGTGCCATAATTGTATGTTATAGTTTTTGTTAAAATATTCCTTTTAGTTTGTCCCACATTGGGTTGCTGCCATCACCATCATCATCGCTTTCAAAATTGTTAATTTTTGTTACCAATTCTTGATTACATTGTTTGTTGGCCATTTCGCAAACCTTACGAGGTGGTATGCTTAATACAAACGATTCATATAGATATTGGGTTAAATCATACTCAAGAAGCCTCTTGGTCATATAAATTATCTCGTCATCGCCATAATCCTCGTTTTCACTAATCTTCATCATTAGATGAAACTTATTATTTAATGGTATGCTAATTTCATCTAAGCAATTATCGCAAGTTGAATTTACAACTCCTGCAAGCTTAAATTGTAAATCATACATGTTTTCGCTTTTAATGAGCTCTAATTTAACAATGGCATTTGCATTACTAAATTCACTGCCTTCAATACTAGCAAAAAAAGCATCGTCAAGCACAAATTCAAAAAAATTTGAACCTATGGTAAGTTTATTAAACTCAATCAAATAATCTTTAGACTTTGCCCCCATATAAATACAAGCCTGCAAATATAGTTAAAGCTATTATTTATTAGCAACAATTATACTATTTTATGACAATACCATTTGATAAACAACAAAATACAAGCTAAATAATTATAAACATATAGTAATTTTGGATATAATTTTGAATAAACATGTACTTTTTTGTGCAATAGTTGCTTATTTTTGAAAAAACACAAACAAGCATGGACGAGTTAAGTAAATCAAGTTTTAGTGAGTTGGCTAAAGCTGCAAGTTTGCAACCTAAAGAAGCGCTATTAGAGATAAAAAAGTCGCCCAACGGCTTGTTTATAGGCGTACCTAAAGAAACAACTTTACAAGAACATAGGGTTCCTTTAACTCCGTCCTCTATAAATTTACTTGTTACCAATGGTAATAGAGTTTGTGTAGAAGCAGGTGCAGGAAAACATGCACACTTTACCGACCGTGATTTTAGTGAGGCAGGCGCACAAATTTGCTACAATCCAGAAGAAGTTTATAAATCGAATGTAATTATAAAGGTAGAACCTCCTACCGAACAAGAAATAGCCTTACTTCAACCGCAACAACTGCTTATATCAGCAATTCAATTAAACAGCCGGAGTGATAAATATATTAGAAGTTTAATGAGTAAAAAAATTACTGCCATTGCTTTTGAGTATTTAAAATCTGAAGATGGCATTCACCCAATTGTTAGAAGCATGAGTGAAATATCAGGATTACAATCAATTGCAGTTGCATCTGAATTGCTTTGTAGCAATAGAGGTGGCAAAGGCGAAATGCTTGGAGGTGTTACCGGAATACCACCTACAGAAATTGTAATAATTGGTGCTGGAACGGTGGGAGAATATGCGGCAAGAACTGCACTTGGTAAAGGTGCAACGGTAAAAGTTTTTGATAATTCGATTGAAAAATTACGCAGGTTACAAAACAACCTTGGTGTTAAAATTTTCACTTCCATCATTCATCCTAAAATACTACAAAAAGCTTTAGAAAATGCTGATGTTGCAATTGGTTGTTTATGGAGTGCAGAAGGTAGAAGCCTAAACGTGGTAACAGAAGAGATGGTTTCAAAAATGAAATCAATGTCGGTTATTGTTGATATTTGTATTGACCAAGGTGGTTGCTTTGAAACAAGTGAAATTACTAGTCACGATAAACCAACATTTGTGAAACACGATATTATACATTATTGTGTACCCAATATTAACTCACGTGTTAGTAGAACTGCAAGTTATGCCTTAAGCAATATTTTAACTCCATTATTGTTAGAATTAGCAGAATCGGGTTCGGTAACAGATTATTTATGGGCTAATCAAGCAGCAAGAAGTGGCATTTATATTTACAAGGGTAATTTAACAAACAAACACATTGGCCAACGCTTAAATATTTATCCTAAAGATTTAGATTTATTAATAGCAGCACATGCTTAGCTAATAGTTGTAGTTTCATCTTGCTGGTTTTTATGGTAAATATCTATGGCAACTATTATAGCAAAACTACCCCAAATTAAAGGTGCTATTTTAGTGGTTTCGCTGTAGTGATTTAAAAAACCATGGGTATAATAACTTATCAACCCTAAAGATACGCCAATTAAAACTACTTTTAAGCGGTAGGATTTGGTATGATAAATGAGGTTAAATGCGGTGTTTAAAGCATAAAAAATTATCATTAGTAAACTTACTAAACCTATTATACCTGTTTCGGATAAGGGGTTTAAAAATTCGCTATGAGAATTGCCTTGGTTACCAAAATTTGTACTAATTAAAGTGCGGTAACGTGCTTCTTGATATGGTGCATAACAAAATACATAAGTGCCAGGACCAAACCCCATAATTGGTCTTTCTTCCCACATGTTTATTGCCGACATCCAACGGTTAATCCGCTCAATGTTTGATGCATCTGTTTTTATGTTTGATGCTGATTGCAAATGTTTACTAAAACCTTCTCCAGAATCTTGCTTGTTTTTTGATAAGGCGTATAAAATTTGATCTTGAAAACTAATAAACAATATCAAACCACTTGCTAAGATTAACAACTGGGTGCGCAATTTTATTTGAAGGGCCAGTGGAACTATCATTGCTAATGCTACTACAATACTTAACCAAGCTGCACGTGTATACGAATAAAAAACACCTGTTAAAAACAATGCTAAAATAACTACAACAAATGCAACTTTAATTGGATTGTTTTTTAGTTTAAAACTATAAAATAAATACACCAAAAACAATGGAATAAAAAAGGAAATAGCAGCTGAATAAATACCATGTGCACGATAAAAAGGCATACTAATATAATATGATGACTCTTGGGTAAAACCAGCTAATCGATGCATGTATAGCGTGTATGCAACTACAAATGCCAATGAAATTGCATATAACCACAAATAGTTATATACGTTACCAAGTTTACGAAACAACATCACTCCTAAAAAATAATAGGTAACAATAAACCAAAGACGAGACAGAACAAATTTGATACTAACTAAAGGTAACTCGCTGCTAAAAATGGTAACAATATACCATGATATATTTATTAAAATCCAAATGGAAATTGGGTGCTTAAATACTTTTAAATCATAAGAGCCATCAACAATAAAACGAATTACAGAAAGTAACATTATTATCATTACAATTGGCTCGTCTGGCAAGCTTATTCCCAGCCCCATTCCTATATCATCAAACTCTATAGAAAGTGGAACTATAAAAATTAATAGCAATAAAACAGTATCAAGTTTAAATAAAACCAGGTAGGCAAAAATAAGAATTAAAGGCAGCAGGTGAAACGTAAAATCGTCAGCATAAATACCATAAGCCGTGAGTAACATAAAAATTACTCCAAGGGTGTAAAACCATCTTATTTTTAGCTGTTCGGTCAAAGCTACTATTGCTGTAAAGTGCTTTTAATATTTTGATAACGCTCTATTGCAACAATAACAATGCAGCTTAAAACAAATGCCGCAAATCCAGATAAAATAGCAAGTAATAATCGTAATGGATAAGCCTTATCGTAATTTGCTTTTGCAATATCTATTACAAAAATATTGCTAAGTTTACTATCTAAATCGAGTTTAGCTTGAGAATATTTTTTACGTATATCTGTTAACTCAGCAGCTTCAAAACGAATTTGATTATCGAGTGAAACAAAATCACCAACGTATTGTCCAAGATTTTTTCTTTCATTATCAATAAAAGTATTATTTGTTCCTTTACCTATTAACTCGGCCAATCCGCGAGATTGCTCATTAACATTGTAAACCCCACTATTTCCTAAAGTTCTTGTCATTTGGCTTAACGAATCGATAATAGCTATCTTAGCCTTATACTCTTGTTCGATAATTGTAAAGGCTTGACTGGCTATAACGTGCTGACTTTGCTTTTTTAACGAATCGGTATTAAACATAATAGCATTGGCAATTGCTGCCGACTTTTCAGGATCGGTATCTAACACAACTACTTCAACAGAGTTATACGAGGTACGATTTATGCTCACATTTTTATCAAAACGTTTATCGAGTTTAGCGTATTTTTTAGGGTCGTTAACATCAATATCATAATGCTCCATCAAATTAAAATCAGCCGAAATTTTCTCACGCATTAAACTCGATTTTGCCAATTGCATGTATTGCTCTACATTTTGCTCATCACCATAAGCCAAAACATCTTGCGCTCTTTCTTTAAGACTGTAAAACAAGGCATAAGAAATAGAATTTACTGTGCCTGGGTAAAATACAGCCTTCGATTTGTACTCGGGCTTTAATAATAAGGTAATTAAATAGGTTAGTACCGCTGCCGAAATTGAAATAATAGCAAGGTGTTTTTTCCACTTTAAAAGAAACCTTATGAGTTCAATAAAATTAAACTGGAATGCTGGTTGCGTATTTTGCATGTTAACTATTTTGGGCAAAAATATAAAAAAATAAGAGGGCGCAAATTATCATTTAAATGCGGCTTTGCAATAACTGTTTAAATTGCTGAATATTAAACAACCGTGTGATAAACAACATTATTAAACTAGCCACTGTTGCCAATAAAGTTGCCCATAAAATATTAAACCCTTGCGAATAAATTAGCCCAACCATAAATATGGACACTAACAAAACCAATAAAAACCGCATTAAATAACTTACACTTAGTTTTATAGTAAGTTTTTTAATGGCAAAATACATATTTGTTATTGCTATAAAACCGTGTGTGCATACTGCTGCAATTGCCGCGCCCTGTGCGCCTAGTTTGGGTTGAAGTAAAACATTTACACTAATATTTATAACTAAAGCAATAGCAGCTAAGGTATTTAAGAGTTTTAGGTTTCCATTAGCCGTAAGTAAAGTACCAAAAATATACATTATACACATGGCAATAAAACTAATCATGACATATTTAAATACTCCAGCCGACTGAATTGGACTGGTTTTACTAAGCAATAACATAACATCTGTATTATAAAACCAAGCCAATGCAGCTACACCAACTGATGGAATAATTAACAACAACATGCTCATTTTTATTAAACTGCTTAAATCTTGTTTGGCTTTAATCATATTTGAAAACAGCGGCAATAACATGGTAGCCACCAAAACAGCCATCATATTTGCAGCTTCTAACAAACGAGTAGCTACTGCATATACACCTGTTTGTTCAACCCCATCGGGTAATATTTTTTTCATGATAAGAATATCAGCTCGCATATAAACTGTCATCAGTAAAGCTAACAATGCATAAGGCCAAGATTGGCGAATCATGCTCCACATCAATAATTTATTAAAGTTTAACTTTACACTTTGCAAAGGTTTTTTTAGTACCCAAAAAGAAATGGCAAACGATGATAAATAACCTAATGTTTGTGCTGCAATAAAATATTCTATTTTAAAATTACCAGCAAAAGTAAGCATCAATAACCCCGCAAAAATAATCATCATTCCCCTATCTGTAACTGATAAAAATGCATCAGTTCTAAACATTTGTAGCCCACTAATATTTGCCCTAAAAAATAATATAAAATATGCCAACACTTGGTTAAATGCGAGTATTAGTAGCAATAAAAAAGGTTTTCCGGTGTAGCCAAATACAAAACCAAAACTTAAAGTAATTAATAAATATGCACCCGAAAAGATTAATTTTAAAGGAAATAAAGTAGCAAATTTTTTATTAAGTAAATGTTTGTGTTTGGCTATAAAAGTACTGGTGTAATTATTAATACCAAAATCTAAAAACATGGTAAAAAGCAGCGAGATATTAAACATAATCATGTAGCTGCCGTAATCATGATTACCTACTGTATTTTGAACGGTTCTATCAATACCTAGAATCCAAAATGGCTTAATCACCAAATTAATAGCAAGTAGCAAAAATAAATTTGTTAAAATTTTTTTTGACATGGCGTTGGGCCTGTAGATATAAATTGTTTATTTGTGTACAATAATAGTTATACCAATAACATTTAACCATAATAATTTTATGCGTATAGCAGTTAATGCTCGATTTTTACTTGAAAACAAACTAGAAGGTATTGGTAGGTTTACTGCCGAAACCTTGCAACGTATAACACGTAATCATCCGGAGCACGAGTTTATATTTTTATTTGATAGGCCATATAGCAAAGAATTTATTTTTGCTGATAATGTAATTCCAGTGGTTTTGTTTCCGCAGGCTAGGCATCCTTTTTTATATTTTTGGTTTTTTAATTATGCAGTAACAAGTGCATTAAAAAAATACAAAGCCGATGTTTTTTTAAGTACCGATGGATATTTGAGTTTACGCACCAATGTGCCTCAAATAGCAGTAATACACGATTTGGCTTTTGTACATTTTAAACAAGGCATTAACAAATTAGAGTATTTATATTACAATTACTTTTTCCCTAAATACGCAAAAAAAGCTGCTAGAATAATTGCTGTATCAAACTATACAAAGCAAGATATTATTACACAATTTAATATCAACCCCAATAAAATAGATGTGGTATACAATGCGCCTAGTAAAGGCTTTGGACCTATAAATGATGAGCAGAAAAAACTTGTTCAGCATCAGTTTGCAAGTGATTGTAATTATTTTTGTTATGTAGGTGCAATGCATCCACGCAAAAATATTGAAACATTATTACAGGCATTTGATGAATTTAAAACATCAACCCAAAACAATTACAAACTAGTTATTGTGGGCAGAAAAGCATGGCATAATAAAGGTATTGAAAGCACTTTTTTAAGCATGCAATACCAAAATGATGTAATTTTTACTGGCCGGGTAAGCGAACAAGATTTATATAACATTACCGCAGCGGCACATGCAATGGTATACATTCCGTTTTTTGAAGGATTTGGTTTACCCATAATTGAAGCAATGGCTTGCGATGTTCCTGTAATTACATCAAACGTAACATCAATGCCAGAGGTAGCTGCGGATGCAGGCATATTGGTTTCGCCCAATAATGTAGTTGAAGTATCGGAGGCAATGATTAAACTTGCTGTAAATGAAGACTTTTATCATCAAAAAAAACTTGCTAGTGCCAAACGAAAGCTCGACTTTAGTTGGGATGTTTCGGCACAAAAACTTTGGGATAACATTGCCTTAGTATTAAATAAAAAATAAACCAATAAAAATAAACAATATGAAATCTGACATTGAAATTTCGAGAGAAGCCATTTTAAAACCGATTCAACAAATTGCAGATGAATTGGGCATTAACGCAGATAATATTATTCCATACGGCAAAACAATTGCTAAGGTTGAACTTGCCGAACTTAACCCTACTAATATAAAAAACAACAACTTAATTTTGGTTACTGCTATATCGCCAACCAAAGCTGGTATAGGTAAAACAGTAACTACAGTTAGTGCAAGTTTGGGTTTAAATAAAATTGGCAAAAAAAGTATTGCTGCATTACGTGAACCTTCTTTAGGTCCAGTATTTGGAATGAAAGGTGGTGCAGCAGGTGGTGGTTATGCGCAAGTATTGCCAATGGAAAATATAAACTTACATTTTACAGGCGATTTTCACGCAATTACAAGTGCTAATAATACCATTGCAGCATTGTTAGATAATTACCAATACAATAATTTAAATAGTGATAAAGCATTAAAACAAATTACATGGAAACGTGTATTGGATGTTAATGATAGAAGCTTGCGTTATGTAAACACAGGTATGGGCGGCCGCACTAATGGTGTGCCACAAGAAACTGGGTTTGATATTACACCTGCAAGCGAAATTATGGCGGCATTGTGTTTAAGCGAAAATTTTGATGATTTGCAAGAGCGTATTGAACGTATTATTTTAGGATATAAAACAGATAACAGTCCTTTTACGGTTAGAGATTTAGGTGTAGGTGGCGCTATAACTATATTACTTAAAGATGCCATTAAACCTAATTTGGTCCAAACTACCGAAAACACGCCAGCCTTTATTCATGGTGGGCCATTTGCAAATATTGCACATGGATGTAATAGTGTAATTGCTACAAAAATGGCATTAAGCACAGCGCAATATGTTGTAACAGAATCTGGGTTTGGGAGTGATTTAGGTGCTGAAAAATTTTTAGATATTAAGTGCCGAATGGCCAATTTACAACCAAAAGCAACTGTTCTAGTAGTAACCACTCAAGCTTTAAAAATGCATGCTGGTATAGCTGCCGAAGATACTAAAAAACCAAGTTTGGAAGGTATTATAAATGGCATACCTAATATGCAACGCCATATAGAAAACCTAAAAGGTTTTGGGCAAAGTATTGTTGTGGCTTTAAATAAATTTTATTTTGATACTGCAGAAGAATTAGATTATTTAAAAAACTGGTGTGAAGCAAATGGATGTGCATTTGCCATAAACGAAGGTTTTGTAAAAGGTGGTGATGGCGCAGTGGAGCTAGCTCAAAAAATAGTTGAAACGGTTGAAAACAATCCTTCAAAACCAATTACTTTTACTTACGATTTAACAGATAGCATAGAAACTAAAATTGAAAAAGTGGCTACTAAAATTTATCGTGCTGATAAGGTAGAATTTAGCAGCAAATGCAAAACTGTACTTGCCCGTATTAATAAAAACAACCTAAATAACATGCCCGTATGTATTGCAAAAACACAATATAGTTTTACTGACAATGCAGATATTGTAGGCGCACCAACTGGCCATACATTGCATGTGCAAGATTTGGTAATAAATACTGGAGCAGGATTTATTGTAGCTGTATGTGGTGATATAATGCGTATGCCTGGTTTACCAAAAGCACCAGCTGCAAATGGCATGAGTTTTAAAAATGGCATTATTGATGGATTAAGTTAAATTGGTTACTAAAATAATTTAATAAAATTGAAGGTAAATTTGGGAGTTAGTTTAGTTTTAACTATATTAACTCCCATTAAACATTATTAACCTTTAAAACGTTTCAAAGTAATCAACAAGCTTAAACAATTACAATTATGTTAATACCTAAAAAAGTAGAAGCCGCATTAAACGCACACCTAACATTAGAAATGTCTGCGATTTACCATTATCTAGCAGTTGCATCATGGTGCGATAGTAATGGATACGAAGGTTCGTCAGCATTTTATCACAACCAAAGTGCCGAAGAAAATTTACACTTTATGAAGTTTTTTAACTACATAAATCAAGTAGGTGGACATGCACATGTGCCTGAGTTAAAAAAACCTGCCACAGTATTTAAAAGTATTTTAGAAACTTGCCAAAAATCTTTAGCAGCAGAAAATAAAGTTACCCAATCTGTTTATAAATTAATAGAAACTGCACGCAAAGAAAACGACTACGCAACCGAATCTTTTTTAAAGTTTTTTGTTGAAGAACAATTAGAAGAGGAAATGTTATTTAGCAGATTAATAGATAGGATAAATTTAATTGGTGGTGGACCACAATCATTATACTACATAGATAAAGAATTGGAAAAACTTGCAACAGCTGCACCAATAAAAACGGTAATTTAAATTAACAAAAATTATATTAGTTTGCTTTAATAAAGTAAACACAACCCAATGCCAGTGCTAAATTGCACTGGCATTATATTTATGGCTTTAAAACGATATTACAACAAAACACAAGTAGAAGCTGGATGTGATGAAGCTGGTCGTGGTTGTTTGGCTGGGCCAGTATTTGCTGCTGCGGTAGTTTTAAATCATCGTAAGCCAATTAAGGGTTTAAATGATTCGAAAAAACTAAACGAAAAACAACGTAACGAGTTACGCTTAGAGATTGAAGATAGGTCTTTATGTTTTGCAGTTGCACAACTTAGCAATTTAGAAATAGATAAGTACAACATACTTAAATCTTCGTTTTTGGCCATGCATAGGGCTATTGTACAACTGCCTACACAACCTACTTTATTATTGATAGATGGCAACAGGTTTTTACCTTACGAAAATATTTTGCACGAGTGTATTATAAAAGGTGATGGCATTTACCAAAGTATTGCAGCTGCATCTATTTTAGCTAAAACTTATAGGGACGAGTTTATGCGCAAAGCCCACGAAAGTTACCCAGCATATAATTGGGCACAAAACATGGGTTACCCAACAAAATCGCATAGAGAAGCCATTAAACTATTTGGCCCAACTCCACTTCATCGCATGACATTTACATTACTTAAACCGCAAATAATATTAGACCTATAACACATGAAAACTGTTTTAATTACTGGCGCATCTAGCGGAATTGGATTTGAACTGGCACATATTTTTGCTTCAAACAAAATCAATTTAGTTTTAGTTGCTAGAAGTGAAAAAATACTTAACGAGTTGGCAGATACACTTGTTAAAAAACATGGAATTACAGCGCAAGTTTTTGTTAAAGATTTAACCATCGAAGCCAATGTAAAAAGCTTGTTTGATGAGTTAGCAAACCAACAAATTGACTATTTAGTTAACAATGCGGGATTTGGAACCTTTGCTCCATTTAGCGAAACAAAATGGGAAACATCAGCCCAAATGATTGCTTTAAACATTACTACACTAACTTATTTAACCCGATTATTTTTACCACAAATGATTGCCAATAAAAGTGGTAAAATTTTAAATATTGCCTCGGTTGCTGCATTTTTACCTGGGCCATACATGGCGGTTTATTATGCAACAAAGGCTTATGTATTGCACTTTAGCGAAGCAATAGCACAAGAGTTAAAAAACACAGGAGTAACTGTAACTACCCTTTGTCCTGGCCCTACGCAATCATTATTTATGGATGTTTCTGGAATGGCAGAAAGCAAATTAATAAAGGGCAAAAAACTACCTACCTCAAAACAAGTTGCCACATACGGTTATGATGCAATGATGCGTGGACAACATGTTGCAGTGCATGGATTGGCAAATTATATTTTATCTTTATTGCCTCGGTTTTTTCCACGTAAGTTAACAGCTGCTTTAGTTGGTTACATACAAAAAAAGTAAATCAATTTATAAATTAACACAAGCAAATAAGCATGTTTTTCACTTTTCATAACTCGGTAGAATTACTAGGCATTATTGCATTTGCATTTAGTGGTGCATTGGCTGCTATGCAAAAAAAGCTTGATATTTTTGGAATATTGGTATTAACTTTTGTTACCGCAATTGGTGGCGGAACGGTAAGAGATATGATGTTAGGAAGTTTGCCTGTAGCATGGATGAAAGATTTAGAAACCATCATTACATTAATTATTTGTTTTTTATTGGCCTTGTTTTTTGCAAACCAAATTCGCAGGTACCACCACATTATGTTTTGGTTAGATACCATTGGACTTGCATTTTTTTGTGTAGTAGCCATTGCAAAAGGGGTTTCATTTGGTATGCACCCAATTGTAGCTATTGCCATTGGCACAATTACAGGCTGCTTTGGCGGTATAATTCGTGATGTGTTATTAAACGAAATTCCTTACGTGTTTAGAAAAGATGTTTACGCAAGTGCATGTATTGCAGGTGGAATATTTTATTTTGTACTGCTTAAATTTATACCTGACGAAAACTTGGTAAGTATATTGGCCGGAGTAGTAATTATGCTTATTAGAGCTGGCGCAAGGTATTTTAACTTACGTATGCCTAATATTTATGTTAAGCGATTTTGAGGTTAAAGGGATAAATCAAGCACAATAAATTATAATAAAAATGTAATTTATAAATGGTTGAGACTAAGATTATATTTTTGGTGATTTACGGGTTGAGATAGAATACTGTAGCGCACATAAACAAACTCTATTCAACACTCAACACAATTTTACCAAACTGTTCTCCTCTGGCCATTTTTTCTACGGCCGTTTGTGTTTGGCTTAGCGGAAAAACAGCATCAACAGTTGGTACAATTTTATGTGTACTTATTAAGTTTACCATTGCAGCAAACTCATCGTCATTACCCATAGTGCTGCCGCAAATAGTAAGTTGTTTCCAAAAGATTTTAGCAGGTACACCACTATTAAAAGCACCCAAAGTAGCACCATAAAAAGCAATACGACCTGCTGGTTTGCAAATGTCAATTAGCTTCTCAAATTGTTCGCCACATGCACTATCTACAATTGCATCAAACCCACCACTTAAACCCTTAATTTCTTTATGCCAATTTGCTGTTTTATAATTTACGCCACCTTTTGCGCCCATGGCAATTGCTTTAGCAATTTTTTCATCACTACCTGATGTAACATAAACATTACAGCCCAATGCAATTGCAAATTGTACACAAAATAATGCAACGCCTCCGCCTGCACCAGTAATTAAAACATTATCGTCTTTTTTTGCGGCTGCACGCGTTACCAAAGCCCTATATGCAGTTAGTCCCGATAATGGAAATGCAGCAGCTTGTTGGTAAGTTAAATGTACAGGTTTTATGTGTAATAACCTTACCGGAACTTTTACATATTCTGCAAAAGTTCCATCTTGGGCCATGCCTAAAATAATGTAATCTTTAGCTTGTGTATTTGGGTTTGAACCCCAATTTAATGAAGGATTTATTATCACTTCTTTTCCTACCCAAGATAGATTTTTTTGATCTGCAACTTCTTGCACAACGCCACAACCATCACTACCTTGTATACTCGGAAAACGCAAACCTCCATACTCACCTTTTTGTATCCAATAATCACGGTGATTTAATGCCGCAGCTTTAATTTTTACCAAAGCTTCATCAGCATTTAAAGTGGGCATTTCTACCTCTGTATATTTAAATGGCTGGTTAATTCCTTCTAATATAATTGCTTTCATTGTTTGTTTGGTTGATTAGTTATTGGTTGATTGGTTAGGTTTAAGTATATGGTTAATTTGAAAAACATTTTTTTCATTATCAATACTCTTTATATCCAAGCCTACGACATGCAGATTATAACTATTTTTCTCTGGATGATACTTATAAAAATGTGAAAAGTTATCAGGATCAACTACCCAATATGTTTTAACATTAGATTTTACTATTGTATTCAATACTCTCAGTCTTTTCTCACAGGTTTCATTTAAACTCCAATAGATACCCTTCTCTTTTCTAATTACTGTAATGTTGTTAACATCGAAAAAGCGACTTCCAAGTGTAATACTTTTTACAGTACCACCAACACTAAACTTTCTGGAATCTAAATTCTTCCCACTGATAGATAATTTCATATTTTCATCTTTCCGAGGAATAATTCGCCATTCATTCTCATACGACCAAATTCTACTTTTTTGTAAACACTGAAACAGAAACATTAAGACTGATAACGATTCATCTTTAAATTGAGGTAAGGAATTTTCATTTACGTAATTTACGGGGAATGGTTTTGAGTTTTCAAAACTAAACTTTGAATAATCAAACTCTAATAAAAATCCTTCATTATTAGAATAATGAGCCCACATTAATAAACTGTTATTATTAGTAGTTAAACTAATGATTCCATAATTTTTGTAGAACTCAGAGCAAAAAATCGAAACAATTTGGG
>JAUCCO010000076.1:0-16131 GCA_034676125.1 Bacteroidia bacterium | reverse complement strand
CTGATTTTGGCGATAGCACCCCTGCCATTAAGTATAATCTTGATGACCACTTGGGTAGCAGCAATGTATTGGTTGATGAAAACGGCACACCGGTAAACTTTGAAGAATACTACCCTTTTGGTGAAACCAGTTTTGGTGCATACAGCAAGAAACGTTACCGCTTTTGTGGTAAAGAAAAAGACGAAGAAAGTGGATTGTATTATTACGGTGCAAGATATTATGCACCTTGGTTATGTAGGTTTGTGAGTGTGGATCCGTTGGCGGGGAAGTATGTTTTTCAAAGCCCATATACTTATGCTGATAATAATCCGATTAATAAAATGGATTATAACGGAGAGGGGACGGAAGAAGGTGGAGGTCAGCCTGCAAATGATAGCGGGGGTCAACCTGCCACAAACCAAACAGCAGGAGCAAAGGTAGAAACACACCAAGTTAAAGAGGGGGAAACATTAAGCGGCATTGCTAAAAAGCATGGAACAACTGTAGATGCATTAAGAAAAGCGAATAATCTTGATCCTAAAAATGATAAAAGACTACAAATCGGGACAAAACTGAATATACCACAAGCATCAGGTCAAAGTAGTACAAATTCCAATTTTAAATTTAATTTTGACACAATATTATTGGATAATACCACTTTTGCAAAGAAACCAGAATTGGGCATAAGACAAGAAAAGCCTGACAATGAGAGAGTCTTTATGGGCGATAAGTTTGAAAATTCCCAATTCCAAAAAGATGTTAAGAGTGGACTCATAGATGCAAAAATAACCCACGATGCCTATACTAAAATTACCGATATTGGATTATCATTTGCAGTAGGTTTTGTTCCTATACCTTATGCTGCTAAGGGGGTACAAACAACTTTGCACGGTGAAGTAAGAGTTGCAGGAGCTGCTACAAGAGGTGGGGTATTGTCTGTTGAAGGCATAAATGCCACAAAAAATTTAGGTAAAGCATTCACTCAAGGGGATGGAGCAACTGTCTTTTTACATGAAGTAACCCCAGGCAGATTTAATGCTGTCGTTCAAGGAAATAAAGGAATAATCACAACAATGGAAAATTGGTCTCAAAAATCTATTAACAGAATAGCTAAAAATTATGGATGGAAACTTGAATAATAAAGTTATATGTTGTTTTTGTGGGGAAGAAATTCTTTTAGAAGAAGCTTCTATCTTGACAATTCAACCAAATATCAAAAGTGAAGAAAAGCAAAATCTTTTTTGTCATAAAAATCATCTTGTGGAAAGGATCGTGAAATCCATTCCTTTGCACCCTGATTTTTTTGAGGATGAAGATGAAAGTGAATAGAATTTAAGTTGCCGCTAAGACGGTAGTAGAATTGAAGCAGGATCATTAAAAGAGTCCGTTGACGCGGCCGTCCGTGTACAGGAAACCCAACTTTACAAGTTAAATCAACACTCGCACACAGCCAGAAGTGTCGTTCGTTTAAAAAATGTTGTACCATTTTATTTAACCCAAATTACGCATTGGAAATGCATAATCGATAAAGAAACTGTAAATCAGTTTTATGCAAAACTGCTAACATTTTCTTTGCCGAGGCTTCGGCACGGGATTAACCCAACTAAATCAAGTAGTTCGATTTTTCAAATCTTCTATTGATTAATTTGGGTTTAAATAAAGCTTTTGATGTTATAAATTTGCGCGATGCAGGAAATTGAACCTTTTTATAGGTGGCGCGATTTTTATCAAGCCGAGCAAGACAATAAATCTCCGTTTTATGACCGTGAGTACAGTGAGTTTGAGTTTACAAACCAAATTTATAATTACTTAATTCACCCACAATGGGACGAGTTTGGATCGCATACGTTATATGTAAAGATTTTGTATGTTGATTACGAAGAAGGATTTGCCATTATTGAAATGATGGGCGAATGGAACGATGCCATTAACAACGACATTATGATTTTTAAGCGCGAAGTGGGCGAAATATTGATGGATGCTGGAGTTGATAAGTTTATTTTAGTTGGCGAAAACGTTTTAAACTTTCATAGCAGTGACGATTGTTACTACGAAGAATGGTTTAGCGATATAGAAGATGGTTGGATTGTGGCTTTAAATTTTCAGGAACACGTTTTGGAAGAATTGAGACATACCCATATAGATTATTACATAAATTTTGGTGGCGAATTGGATCATTTTAATTGGCGTTTGCTTTCGCCTGCACAGGTTTTTTTAGGCGTTAAACAAATTATAAGTAAACGATTACATTAGTTTTTGCATTATCTCTTCTGTTATCTTAAATAAAATTACCCACCGTTATTGTTTGCTATTATCCAGCATTATTATTACAACCTTTATTATTAAGCATAAAAAAGCCGCCCAAAAACTTGTTTTTGGGCGGCTTTAGTTTTTTATTAGGGTTGATTTTTAGAAGGTAACACCTACTCTGTAACCCAAAAAGTCTATTTCTTTACCTATTGATTTAAATACACCTGCTTGTACAAATTTCCATCTGGCATTTACACCAAATCTAATATGCGATGCATTGTTTTTTACATCTGCAGATTTTAATGCTCCTATGCTATATATCGCCTCTGGACCAAGAACAAAATCACCTACATTAAATACTGAACGTAAACCAACAGGGATATTTAAATGGAAGTAAGAGTTGTTATTAGATTCGAAAAACAATTTGGTTTCCCATCCCCATAAAATATTTATAGGTAACGAAATAATTGGACCTAATTGTATGTTACGAATATTGGTATAACCAGCACCCCATTTAACTGAATCTGGGTTTGCGAAATAATACTCTAAATGATTTTCAGCTAAGTTCTCTTTATCGCGCACAAAAGTTACCGATACACCTTGAGACATGCCCATAGAATTATAACTATGGTTTAATAAACTTACACTAAATGCTTTTAAAATATTATCGTCTCTATCTAGCTCATCACCATTGCCAAACCAGCTACCACCATTGTTGTTTTGTTTGGTTGGTTTATAGTTGTTGTTGTTATAAGTAACTGGTTTGTAAACAGTGTTACACTCACTTCCACTTGGTAAACCGCCTTTGCGGGCTGCTGCTTGAAGTAGTGGTAACATTTCACCCTTTTTAATTGCTGCGGCTGCAATTGGATCTATTTTTTTCTTTTTATCAGCCTCCGTTACCACATCACTTCCTTCTTTATCTTGGGTTAATTTTAAGATTTTAGCTTCTACACGCCTGTTTAATTGGCGGCCTTGTTCTGTGCTATTTGTTGCAACAGGAAAGTTTTCTCCATATCCAACAGCTAAAATTCTTTTCTCGCTAATGCCTTTATCGGTTAAGTAAGTTTTTACACTATTTACACGTTCTTGTGATAACATTTGGTTTGATTCATCTCTACCAATACTATCTGTATGTCCACCAAGTTCTATTACAATATCACTGTTTGTTAATATTTCAAATAACTTGTCTAACTCTTTCTTAGAATCTTCGCGTAATGATGCTTTTCCTAAATCAAAAAAGATATTTTTTAACTCGAAAGTAACACCAATTTGTGCACGCTTAACCTGAAAATCTTTTTGTAATTGAAGGTCTTCGGTGGTTTCTGTCATCCAATCATATTTGGCTTGATAAACCAAAGCATCCATCTCATCAATAGTAGCTCTATACACTTTATTTTGTCTTTCGTAAGCTTCAAAGGTTTCTCTTAGTTTTTCGTTATTGCTTAAATTAAGTTTACCAAGTTGAGTATTTAAACTATCCAAAGAATATTTAATTGCATCTAATCTGCCGCGTTGTAAGCTAATTTTTTGCTGAAAAGTATAACGTTTACGGTATTTGTCAGGGTCTGTTAAATCAATAACTTCGCTGTAATATAAATATCCTTTCATATCAATTACGGCTAAGTATTTTTTATTAAGAGGTAATGCAGCCGAGTAATAACCAGTACTATCATTGCTGGTAGCTTTTGTTACTTCTGTATTAGTTGCCATATCAATAAACTTAATGTTTACTTGTGCAGCACTATCTTTCTCGTTATATACATTTCCATATAATTTAAATAATTGCTCAGGACGCATGCTGTATGGCATTAAAAACTTGTAAATATCAGCACCACCATAACCATCTGGCGAACCATTGCGCACTACATAAGCCATTTTACCCGAAGCCGGAATTGATAAATCTTTATCACTATCAAGCGTGTTAATGTATTTTCCTAAGTTTACAGGAGTGCTCCAGTTGGTCCAAGAATCATCTAACCTACGGCTAACAAAAATATCATCTTCGCCAAAACCTGGATGCCCATTTGAAGAAAAATATAACGTTTTACCATCGGCAGCTAAAAACGGAAATTTATCTTCTTTAGCAGTGTTAACTACATTGCCAAGTGATTTTGGTTTTGCCCAACCGTCTTCTGTTAAAAAAGTAACAAACATTTCACTGTTTCTGCCATCATCATTATCTGTACAAAATATTACAGTTTTGCCATCAGGGCCAACACAAGCCAACGACTCCCATTTTTTTGAATTGATGGTTCCACCAATATTACAAGGTGTGCTCCAACCGGTTTGTGTTTTTACACTGTAAAACAAATCGCCACTACCAAAACTACCCGGGTAATTACCAAATAATATGGCTACTTTTTCATCTGGAGAGATTGATAATAATCCTTCGTTACTACGGGTATTAAACTGGTACATTTGTTCAGCTTTTGTCCAGTTTCCTTGATCATCAAGTTTACTTACAAAAACATCTTCGTTACCAGAACCACCAGCACGGTTATCCGAAATAAAATAAAGTGTTTTACCATCTTGTAAAATCCTAGGTAAAAAATCAGCATCACTACTATTAATAGTACCACCAAGATTTTCTACCCTCACCATTTCGTCATCACGCTTTAAAAGCTCAATCCACTTGTTAGCTTCTGCTATATCAGCACCACTAAATTTGGTTTTGTAAAGCTCTAGCGCATTAATTGCTTCATCAAACTTTTGTAAAGCAAAATAACTTTTGGCAAGGTTAAAATAAAGTGCGGGGTTTGATGTAACCTCACGTTCGTAGGCAAATTGTGCCCTAGCATAGTCTTTATCTTTAAAGTATTTATCGCCATTTTGGGCAAACAAATACGATGATAAAACACAGGCCAATGCAAATAGTATATTTTTTTTCATACAATAATAATTAGGTGAGACAAATGTGCAGTACTTAAAAGTTTTATACCATACGTTGTTTTACGTATATATTAAACAAAAAAATATCCCTACTTAAAAGTATTAAGCAGGGATATACAAGTGTTTTTTTACAGGATTATTTGGTTTTAAAACGCATTACTTTACTACCATCAAATTTTGTAACATACTCGCCATCTGGGCTAAAGTATGGATATGGCGTATCTTTTGCTTTGCTTAGTAAAGCTCCGTTTTCCATATCAACCCTAACAAATTCTGATTGATTAAATTGGTCTTTGCCAGTCCAAACAAAAAAGGCATTTCCAATTTTTTGGTAATCGAAACACTTACCTGTTTTGGTTGAAAACAATACTTTGTTATCAACTATAGAAATTAATGCAACACCACCTTCGCACTGTAAAAGCACAACATTATCAGTATACATTTCTACCGTTTCGGGTTTGCCAATTTTTAGTGCTTTAATGGGAGTACTATATTTTACTTTTCCATCCGAGTCGAATAAATAAAAGTTTTTATCGCTAGCTACACAAACCACTTGCCCAATTTTTATCATGTTTGTAATAGCACCACTAAATCTATCGCCCAACTCTTTCATTGTTGATGTTTCCCAAAGTAATTTACCCGTTTTGGTATCATAAGCACGTAATCCAGGATCACCAGTAAATTTTATTTCGGTTTTACACACATCAGGATTTCCATTAGATCCTGGTATATAAGTTTCGGTGCGTAATCTTCCACCAAATTGTGCTATCAATACACCATTTATAACTTTTAAGCTTGGCACTACATCATCATTATCAAATTTTTCACTTTGCCATAATAATGTCCCACTTTCGGCATCAAATTTTTTAATGCGGTATTGGCCTTTAGTTAAGTCAGCAACATATACGGCTGTTTCGTCTACATATGGAAAACCTGCTCTATCAAGGGTTTGAACAAGTTTAAAAATTCCCCAGTCTACATCAGAATTATCTAACTCTGTTTGCCAAAGTAATTTACCAGTTTTAATATCAAGCACACTCATGCCTTCGTATATCACAAATATTTTATCGTGGCTATAAACTAATCTAATTTGATCGTTGCTATTACTTGTGCCAACAGTATTTGCACACAAAGAGCGCACATATCTAATCTCAATATCAGTACTCCAAGTATAATTGCGATTTGCCTTAACAGTTACTTTACTTTTAGCACCTTTACCTCCTGCTGCTACAGCTTTTTTAGGTACATAATCTAACCAAACGTCTGTACCATGTTCATCTACTATTAAGGTACTTTTTTTTACCCAGCGTATATCTTTTTCGTATTCGGCCTTCAGTTTATTATAATCTTGATCTGTTATTTGCTCTCCCGTTGCATCTTTAAAATACGAGGTAATATTTTCCTTTTTATTATCGCCTTTTACTTCAACCCAAACTACTTTTACATCTTTATCCCAGTTCCAATCTTTAGCCTTTTTTTGACCTAATTTTTCTTTGTAGTTCAATTTCCATAAAATTTTACCCGTTACGCCATCCATCATTGCAAGCTCATTGTAGTTGCCACCTAACACCAATGTGCGATCCTCATTTATTAGCCTACTTTCAACTTTTAATGGAAATACAGCTTTCCAATCTAGCTTTATGGGTGATTGTGCAAAAGCACTTAGTACGTATAAAAACATACTACCTATTGCTATTAACTTTTTCATAATTTAATACTTGTATTGATTATTGATTTATTGAAATTTTTCCTGTTTTAAATTCGCCAGAAGTTGATTTAAATTTAAAATAATATATACCTGATTTTAGTTCATCTAACTTCAACGTATTTTCGCCTATGTTACAATTTGATTGTAATGCAGTTTTTCCATCAACACTATAAATAAGAATATTACCAGCTTGGTTTGTATTAAAACAAATTGTACCAATTGCAGGGTTTGGATAAACAGAAAGTTGAGTAATAACTGAAGTTTCAGCAGTACCAGTGGTTAATTTATTTTTCCAATAAATAAGACCACTATTATCAATTTGCATAATAGGATGTATCTCTGTTGCGGTAATGTGCCACCAAATGGCAGTAGAATCGCCATCGCCATTAACTTGCATCATTCGAGCTACATTGCTATACAAAGTATCGGGTGTTTTTAAAGTGCCATAAGCATCATAAATCGCAGTTAGTGTTTTAACACCTTGCCCTTGTTTTTGGTAATCATCAGTAAAGTTATTGAGGTAAGAAAGTGGAAATTTTAATGCACTTCGAGGCATGGTGTATACCGTTGGAGAGCTTGAACCAAGGTTTGAAGCAAGTTCTTCGAAAGTTGCAGATGATAATTTAAACATGTTATAGGTTGTAGTGCCACCTGCCATAAATTGTAAAGCCACATTTGCATCAGGATAGGTAGATGCATAAGGTGTTGTAGATGCATTAACAATGCTTACCTCGGCAACTTTGGTGCTTGTGCTGGTTGAAATATCCCAGCTAATATTTGCTCCACTTTGCAAAATATTAGCTGGATTTGCATTGGTTATTTTATTTAATTCAAAAGTTTGACCCGTTTTTAAAAGGGAACTTTGAAACTGTGGTTGTGCTGATAAAATAGTTGTTAGCAGTAATAATAAGGTTGTAAAGTGTGTTTTCATTTTGTTTAAATTTGTATTCAAATGTTAAACTAATACCACTACTTTCTATCGCATGAAATACGTATTTATTGATTACAAGAAGGCTATAAAATAAAGACAAAATGCTACACTTATTGTTTAACTAAATATTTAAGACAATAACAAATGCTATTCATTTTTACGGTATTATTAGAATTTCTTTCTTTAGTTTTAACGGATACAAAACCGCTATCTAAACACTTTATTTATGGCTTCAATTTTTGAATTTACATGTAGTTTTACATAAATATTTCGGATGTGCGAACGCACGGTATCTTGGCTAATAAAAAGCTTGTCGGCAATTTCTTTGTATCGATATCCTTTTGAGAGTAGTTCAAGCAATTCTAATTCTCTTTTGGTTAATTCTTCGGCAGTTTTATTAAGTTTGGGTTTATTAAATGATGCTACCACCTTACGTGCAATTTGTGCATTCATGGGCGAGCCACCAGTGCTTAAATCTTTAATAGCTTCTATAAGTTGTGCCGAAGGTGTTTTTTTAAGCATGTAACCTGTTGCTCCTGCCTCTAACGAACGAAATATTTTATCATCATCTTCAAAAACAGTAAGCATCATATACTGTGTTTGGCCACATTTTTCTTTAAGGATTTTAATACATTCAATCCCATTAATTCCAGGTAAGTCTATATCCATCAAAACCACATCTACACAGTTTATTGGTAACGTTTTAATCGCATCTTCGGCACAAGAGAATGTTTGCATACACTCTAACTCATCCACACCATTTACCATCATCATTAATCCTGTTCTGATATCGTGGGTATCTTCTACTATGGCAACTTGAATTTTTGACATAAATTATCTTGTAAACCTATTTGATTGCCTTGATTAAAACAATAACATAAAATACGTATTATTTAATTTGCCAAGTTAGTTTAGTGGTTGTTCCTTGATTTGTTGATTGGATGTAAAATGTGCCATTAATTGCCTCCATTCGTTTTTTTATATTAATTAATCCATTGCCAAAACGCTTACAATTTGCCGTATCAAAACCAACTCCGTTATCATCAATTATAAAATGTGCCGTTTGCTGTTCAATTTTAAACTGTAGGTTTACTTCTTTAGCATGTGCGTGTCTAAGAATATTGTTTAATGTTTCTTTTACCACCAAAAATACGTTTCGCCTTTGCACTTGATTCATCATAATTTTATCATTTACCTCTTCAAAATTTAGGGTACAATTAATCGTGGTATCTTCAAAAAAATCTAATGTATACGCTCTTATATACGATAACAAACTATCAAGTGTATCATTGTTTGCATTCATGGTCCACACAATTTGGCCCATATTGTCAATTAACTCGCCCGCAGTGTGTGCAATTTTTTCGATTTTTCGTTTTAATTCCAAATCATCATAAAGTTTAGGTTTTAACAATTCGGCCATAATAGCAATTTTTGATAAACCACTTCCTAAATCATCATGCATATCTTTTGATATTCGAGTGCGCTCTTTGTTTACTGCTTCTAATTCTACTAGTCTTTGCTTTAGCTTACGGGTAGTGGCATAGCGAATAATAAAAAACAAAACAATAGCAACAAGCGTTAAAATAATTGTTCGTGCCCACCAGGTTTGCCACCATGCTGGTTTTATAATAACGGTAATTAATTTATGTGTACTACCCCAAATGCCATCATTATTACATGCCCTAACAAAAAACAAATAGTTACCAGGATTTAAGGATGAATACCTACTAAAATGATTAACCCCACTTTGCACCCAATTTTTATCAGCACCTACTAGTTTATATTGGTATTTATTTTTTGCTGGGTTGGTATATTCTGTGGCCGCAAAATCAACAGAAAAAGAATTTTGATCATGCGGTAAAGTGATGTTAGTTAATAAAGCGGCATTGCCATAATCTACTACTTCTTTATCTTTTATTTTAAGTTGGGTAAGTACTACGTTAGGTTTATTCAAATTAAACTTAACCTCGCTTGGGTAAAACACATTAAATCCATTTATGCCGCCAAAAAACAACTCGCCCGTATTGCTCCTAAAAAAACTTCCTGTATTAAATTCGTTAGATTGTAGGCCATCACTTTCGTCAAAACAAACTACTTTTTTACTTGTGGTGTGATAACACATTAAACCCTTGTTACTACTCAACCAGAGCTCATCATTATCACCCTTTAAAACACCATACAAATAGTTGTCTGATAAACCTTCTTTGGGTGTTATTACCTTATATGTATTTAATTTTAAATTATAAGAAATAAGTCCTTTTTCAGATGTCATCCAAAGTATATTTTGTAAGGTATCTTCGTAAAAACTTTTTACGTTATACCCATTTAGTAACTCTTCTTCTTTAAAAAATTTGGTATCTTTAATTCTCATTTTAACTACCGCGCCTCCGAGTGTACCTAGCCAAATTGTACCATTGTTTGATTGATGAATTTGGATGTAGCTATACTTTGGCATTTGGCTTATTGGGGTTGATGAAATAACCTCCTTATCATTAGTTTTTACTATATATAAACCCCACATTGTGCCAACTAAAAATTTGTAAGGGCCAAGTTGTAAAATATGGGTAATGGGGTAGGTGTTTTTTGATTCGTTTTTTTGCAAAACATGTAACGCACTTTGTTTAAGCGATTTTGCATTAATAACATACAAACCAGCTAAGCTACCAACTAATACCGCATTTTTATTAATACTAGCAATGGTATTAACAACATTTGCATTGGTTTCTTTTCGATTAACTTTAACAACTTCATCAGTTTTTCTGTTCCAAATATGTATGCCGTCATTATGTGTTCCTATCCATACGCTTTTGTTTTCATCTTGATAAAAACATTTTATAAAATTGGTGCTAAAGTTAAAAGTACTATTGTAACCTGCCCTATACAATCTAAATTTATTACTTGCCAAATTTAGTTTTGATACACCTTGCCCATCGCAACCTATCCATAAGTTTTCTGATTTATCTATAAATAATTTATTGGTGATATTTGATCCCAAACTTTCTAAATTATTTGGGTAATGGGTGTAATTGGTAAGTTTTCCTTCTTTGCTATAGCTATATAAACCAGATGTATTGCTGGTAATCCAAAGGGTTTCTTTACTATCAATAACAGCATTGTGAAATACTTTTGATGCATCATCTAAAAGCATAGTAAACTTACCTGTATTAATATTTAATCGGGCTACAAAACTTGCTGTGGTAACCAATATGTTACTGCTATCATTGCACTCATAAATTCCAGTAAATAGACTTAGTTTTCTTTTTTTAAACTCACCTTGTAAGTAATAGTTAACTTGGTTTGTTTTGATATTGTAACACGCAATTCCATTAGAAAGAGAATACCAAATACTGTTATGTTTATCCATTTGGGCAAACCTAAATACCAAACGACTGGCATCGGGATCAGCAATTGGAATGCGCTTTATTTGCTTATTGTTAAGGTTGTATTCAAAAATATTAGAATGGCAATCAAACAAGTAAAGGTTATTGTTAACGATACCCAAAACCAGTATCATTTTGTTAAAACCTACAGTATCGTTTAATGGAAAAAATAGTTCTACTTTATCTTGCTTAGCTTTATAACGAACCACGCCTGTTCTACCACTAAAGTATAAATCATTGTTTGATGCTTCGGCCACACCGTAATCGTAGAAATTTCCATTTCCCATTACATGTGTATTTAATTCAGTTTTATATACTTTTATGGTGTGTCCATCATATCGGTTAAGCCCATCAGCTGTAGCTAGCCAAATAAACCCTTTACTACAATTAAATATAGAATAAACAGAGCTTTGCGACAATCCATCAGACAACCCAATTCGGCTAAATCGGGGTTGCTGAGCATTTGTTTTTTGCAACGACAACAACCAGAAAGCACAAAGCAATATTTGTTGTAATTTCATACTTATAGATATGCGCATTCAATATTACAAGTTTTTAAACAAAAAAAGCAACGCTAAATTGCGTTGCCTTTATGAAGTTGGCTTCCGACTTTTGGCTAACTCATTACTTCGCCACCACCACGTAACACAATTCTAAAGGTAGTGCCTTTTTCAGCGTTAGATTCTAATACAAATACTTTGCCTTGGTGGTAATCTTCAATAATACGTTTGGTAAGCGATAAGCCTAAACCCCAACCACGTTTTTTGGTGGTGTAGCCTGGTTTAAAAACAGTTTTTTGTTTTGATGCAGCAATTCCTTTTCCGGTGTCTTGTATATCTATATAAACCTTGTCGGCTTCGGTGGTAATGTTTACATTAATTTTGCCAACACCACTCATTGCATCAATCGCATTTTTGCAAATATTTTCTACTACCCAATCAAACAAAGGAACATTTAACATGGCCAATGCATCTTTATCAATACTATTTACACTAAAAATTACTTGCGTTGATGAGCGTGTTTTTAAATAATCGATGGCACGTTCCATTACTTCAAAAATATTTTCGGCTACTAATACAGGCACTGAACCAATTTTACTAAATCTTTCGGTTATTAACTCAAGCCGTTGTATGTCTTTTTCAAACTCTACCAAAATTTCTTCGCTTGCTTTAGTTTGCGGCATATCGCGTAGTAAATTTATCCATCCATTAAGAGAGGAGATTGGTGTGCCTAATTGATGAGCAGTTTCTTTACTCATACCAACCCAAACTTGGTTTTGTTCTGATTTGCGCGAGTAACTAAATGCCAAATAAGCTACCAAAATAAACAGCGCAATTATGCTTAATTGGTAGTAAGGATATTGTTTTAACTGAATTAAAATTATAGAGTTTTTGTAATATAAATAATTGTATTTGCCATTGGCCTCATCATACAAAATTTTAATGGGTTGGCGCTCCAGTTTCATTTCAGCCAATTGTTTATTTAAATATGCTTTGTCTTCGGCTTTTGCGCTATCTAAATTGCGGTTTGCGGTTATTTCTCCATTGTCATCAACCAATATAACGGGTATGGTTTCGTTGTCTTTTATTATATCTAGCAAAAAATTAATGTCGGTATTTTCGTTTGCCTTAATTAATTGTTTGGTAGCATTGGCCCAAAGTAAAACTTTCTTTTCTTCCTCGGTAGCAAGTTTTTGTACCAGTTTATGGGTATACCAAAGGCTAAAAGCACCTATTAAAAGTGCCACAATAAACAATACTCTTTTCCACTTAATTTTTTGTTCGTAAACGCGCATAGATATAAATCAAATATATAATGATATTTGTAATCTCAAATAATAACGAAACATGTACGCCAATATTGAGTATAAAGAACAGAATTTCAGCATCAACTTTCGTAAACCGATAGATATCAGCATACCTATGTGTAGTGGCACACAAAATCCCAATGCATTTGGTATTCATCACCCAACATTCGAACCTTTTAAAGCTGGTGGTTTTATTGGTAGTGTAGCATTAGGTGGCAGTGTTAATTGCGAAAATTTAACCATAAATGCACATGGAAATGGCACCCATACCGAATGTGTTGGCCATATTAGCAAAGAGCGAATTACTATAAATGAGGTGTTAAAAAAATTTATGTTTTTAGCGCAACTTATAACGGTAACCCCACAAAAAATTAATAATGATGATGTGGTTACTTTAGAAAGCGTTGAACCTTTTTTACATCCGCTTATTGATGCCATAATTATTCGTACCTTGCCCAATAACAACAATAAGTTAACAGCACATTATTCTGGCAATAATCCTTGTTATTTATCACCCCAATTATGTAACCATTTAAAGGAAGTAGGAATTAAACATTTAATTATAGATTTACCATCAGTAGATAAAGAAGAAGATGGTGGCGCATTGGCTGCACATCATGCCTTTTGGGATTATCCAAACAACCCAAGAATGGATGCTACCATTACCGAAATGGCATTTATACCAGCAGAGGTTTTGGATGATATTTATTTATTAAACCTTCAAATTGCGGCATTACAAACTGATGCCAGCCCTAGTAAACCAATATTGTATAAAGTAGAACATGTATTATAACAAATTTAAAAAAGAAGCCGATTTGCCTAAGCAAGAAGAAGATTTAAACGATGACGATTTAGATGCCAATGAAGAGCAAGAACTTTGGGAACACCATAGAATTGTTGTAGACAAAGGTCAGGCGATGATGCGTATTGACAAGTTTTTGATGATACGTATTCAAAATGCAAGCAGAACAAAACTGCAAGCAGCTGCCGAAGCAGGTAGTATTTTGGTTAACGAAAAACCTATTAAAAGCAGTTATAAAGTAAAACCTTTAGATGTAATTAGCATTGTTTTACCGCAACCACCAAAAGATACAGAGATAGTTCCAGAAAATATTCCACTAGATATTATTTACGAAGATGATGATGTAATGATAGTAAATAAAGTTGCGGGTATGGTGGTGCATCCTGGCCACAATAATGTTACCGGAACTTTAGTAAACGCATTGGCTTATTATTTAAGGGACAATGATTTTAGTAAATCAAATAATGTTCGTCCGGGTTTGGTTCATCGTATCGATAAAAATACAAGTGGTTTGTTGGTAATTGCAAAAAACGATATGGCAATGACACATTTGGCCAAGCAATTTTTTCATCATACCATACAACGCAGGTATGTGGCTTTAGCTTGGGGTGATTTTACCGAAGACATGGGCACCGTAACTGGATACATTGGCCGAAGCCCAAAAGACAGACGTGTTTTTATGATGTATGATGATGAAGAAAAAGGCAGGTGGAGTATTACACATTATAAAGTGTTAGAGCGTTTGCAATATGTATCGTTAATTGAGTGTAAGTTAGAAACTGGTCGCACCCATCAAATACGTGTACACATGAAACACATAGGGCACAATTTATTTAGTGATGATACTTATGGTGGAAACAGAATTTTAAAAGGATCATCGTACACCAAATACAAACAGTTTGTTGAAAATTGTTTTCAATTAATGCCAAGGCAAGGTTTACATGCAAGGTCGCTTGGTTTTGTTCATCCACGTACCGGCAAAGACATGTATTTTGAAGCCGAGTTACCAGAAGATTTTGCAAGTGTGCTTGAAAAATGGCGTAATTACAATACACATGTTTTAGCTAAAATAGAAGAAGAATAGGCGACATTAAAATTTCATTTATTTTAATATTCGTTTTTGTGTTGTAATTATTGTTTATATATTGCGGTATGACCCCACAAGAAATTACCTCGAGAGTTGGTGTTTTGGTTAAAAGTGTAGGTGCATTTTTACAAAACGAAGCGCAAACATTTAGTGCCGATAAAGTAGAAACAAAATCGTTAAACCAATTGGTTTCGTACGTTGATAAAACTGCAGAAGAAAAACTAGTTGCAGGCCTTAAATTAATATTGCCCAAAGCTGGTTTTATAACCGAAGAAGAAACTATTGCCACCGAACAAAAAGAGTTTATGTGGGTGATAGATCCTTTAGATGGCACCACAAATTTTATTCATCAATTACCAGTTTACAGCATTAGTGTTGCGCTAATACAAAATAACGAACCCATTATTGGGGTAGTTTTTGAGCCCAACAGACACGAGTTATTTTATGCTTGGAAAGATGGCGGGGCATACTTAAATGGCCATAAAATTAGTGTTAGCCAAAACGGATTATTAAAAAATGGATTGTTGGCAACTGGTTTTCCGTATTACGATTTTGAGCAAATGCAACAATACCTTGACACCTTAAAAACACTGTTATTAGCCACAAGAGGTTTGCGCAGAATGGGCAGTGCCGCAGTAGATTTAGCCTATGTTGCTTGTGGCAGGTTTGATGGATTTTTTGAGTACGGATTAAGTCCGTGGGATGTTGCAGGCGGTATTGTATTAGTAAAAGAAGCAGGTGGAATGGTATCTGACTTTAGCGGACAAAACGAAGCCATTTTTTCGAAAGAAATTGTAGCTGCATCAAGCAAAGTATATCCTGAATTTTATGATATTATAAACAAAGGTTTTAAGGCATAAATCCCATTACCCTTTTGCGAATAAATAGTCCGATTAAAAAGTAAATGGTAAACAAAATTCCATACTCATTAATCATGTCGCCATTTTTAACATAAAAAGTTTCTTGGGTATTTAATTTTACCACTTGTTTTATGGCAGCGGGTTCCCACCAATTTGTTTTTTGTAGCAAATTTCCCTTATCATCAAAAAATGCCGATATGCCAGTATTTGCGCTACGTGCCACATATCTTCTGGTTTCAATAGCACGTAATCCGGCATACAATAAATGCTGTTTATAACCGGGTGTATTTCCCCACCAACCATCATTGGTAATTATGCATAAAAGTGTGGCACCACGTTTAACATATTCTGTTACATATTCGCCAAAAATACTTTCATAACAAATAATTGGGGCCACCCTTAACGTGCTATTTGCTACAAAGGTTTTTGCTTCTT
>JAUCCO010000075.1:0-16243 GCA_034676125.1 Bacteroidia bacterium | reverse complement strand
AACTAAAAATTATGGTGGTTGATTTACAAGATTGCGAATATGACAGTGGAGTAATGTTAGAAGCATATTCATTGCGCAGCTTATCAACTAAACCTCGTAAGTTTGAAGTGCAAAAAAGATTGTATGCTTTTAATTTTGAAAACAACAAAGCAATCTTAAACAAAAACGATCTTATAAAAGTACAAAAGGTTTGCGATAGTATAAGTAGATTTGCTTATGATAGTATTGTAATAATTGGCCATACAGATAATGTAGGAAATGCAGATAGCAACCAAGTATTATCATACAATAGAGCATTTTATTTAGCACAATTATTTGAACAAAAAGATATTCGTTGTGCAAAATTTATTTCTATTGGCAAAGGAAGCTCACAACCTTTAGTTAATAACCAAAGCAATAAAAACAAAGCCATTAACCGCAGGGTTGAAATTATATTTTACAGAAGAACTAAATAAACACAAACCGCAATGAAGCGATATGGATTGATAGGGTATCCGTTAAAAAATAGTTTCTCGGCAAATTACTTTAATAAAAAGTTTGCTGATGGAAATATTGATGCCTTGTATCAAAATTTTGCACTAAACAATATTGAAGAATTTAACGCCTTAATAACTGAATACATTGACCTTGCTGGTATAAATGTTACTATTCCTTACAAACAACAAATAATTCCATTCTTAAACCACCTCGACCCAATTGCAC
The DNA here is from genome assembly GCA_034676125.1 of Bacteroidia bacterium. Classification (GTDB taxonomy): domain Bacteria; phylum Bacteroidota; class Bacteroidia; order UKL13-3; family UKL13-3; genus UBA6183. The sequence continues at coordinate 15,541 of JAUCCO010000075.1, read as the reverse complement.
AAAAAATAAATGCGGTAAATACCATTAAGTTTAAAAACAATCAACTTATTGGATACAACACAGATTATTGGGGCTTTAAAAAAAGCATTTTGCCTTTACTAAAAGAGTGGCATCAAAGCGCCTTAATATTAGGTAGTGGTGGCGCAGCAAATGCAGTAAAATATGTGTTTGATAACTTGGGAATAAAGTACACAACTATAAGCAGAAATCCAGAGAATGGATTAACGTATGAAGAATTAGACAAGTCAGTTTTAAGGGCTCATCAAATCATCATCAATTGTACACCTTTGGGTATGTTTCCAAATATAGAAGAGTGCCCACCTATTCCATATCAGCATATCACCAACTTACACTTGGTTTACGACTTAATTTATTTGCCCGATGAAACCTTGTTTCTAAAAAATTCAAGATTAAATAATGCTGTTACTAAAAATGGATTAGAAATGTTAGCATATCAAGCAGAAAAAGCATGGCAAATATGGAATGAGTAAAATATGACTTTTTTTTGTATAACAATTATGCACAATCAATCAGTTAGTTAAACGCAAATAGTTAAAAATGTTACCTTTTTGTTAATAGAAAAAAGGAATTTAATGATGAACTTTAAGCTTAAAGTTTAAAATTTGGCATTATGAAGAACATCTTAATAATTATCACAACCCTTATAACCTCCCCACTATTTGCCCAATCTCCCACCGAACCAACAGCTATATTAAAAGGCCATACAAATGATGTGGATGCTGTTGCCTTATCAAAACTAGGCTATATAGCCACAGGCTCATTCGACCAAAACATTAATATTTACAATGCAGATAGCCCATATTTATTGTTAAAAACACTAAGTGGAGCGCACATGGGTCCAGTTAATGTTTTACAATTTAGTAGTAGTGGAAAAATATTAGCCAGCGGAAGCGAAGATCGTGTAATTGTTTTGTGGGATTCGGTTTTTCGCGAAAAAATGCGATTTGAAGGCCATAAAGACAAAGTAAATAGTTTGATTTTTGACATAAGAGATCGTTATTTATACTCTGGTTCGGATGACAAAACTATAAAAGTGTGGAATTTAAAAACAGGTAAACCTGTTAAAACAATTAATAATGGAAATGCCGTATACGCAATTGCTCCAACCAAAAACATTCAACACATTTATGTTGCAGGTGCCGAACCTAAAATAAAAATGTATCACATGTTAAGCAATAAAGTTGTTAAAACACTTGATGGCCATACAGATGCAGTAAACGATATTGAACTAAGTAATGATGGCAAATGGTTAGTTAGTGGATCAAATGATAAAACTGCAAGAATTTGGAGTGTAGCAACAGGCAAACAAGTACGAATTTTACCAGTAGATTGCTGGAAGGTAACCACTGTAGATATAAGCAAGGATAGTAAATATGTTACTACGGGATGCAATGATGGTAGCATAAAAATATGGGAACTTGAAACAGGAAAACTATTAAATAGCATTGATTTTAGTGGTAGTATCGCTAGAAATGTAACATTTGGCAAAACCAACCAACAAATATTAGCCACATTTATGCTTCGTAATAGTGATGATTTTGGCCTACGTATTTATGATACTAAAATTTCATTGACGCCCATCAATGTTTCTTCAAAAGATGGTGTAAACCCCACTGATAGCAGCATAAAAAGAACTGTGACACCACAAAGAAACCAACAATTACAGAAAAAGCGACCTACTACAGCTCCTAAACAATAGGAACAGTAACCTTAACAACAAGCAGTTAAGCACTTTGTTTAGAACGCTTCTAAAGTTGATAAAATTTTATGATTTATGTTATTGACACATTTAAAAATAACATACATTCGCAATCTGTAAAAATCGAAAAAGTTATTTTCTAATACACGCAAAATGAAAATTGTTACTTCTGTTTTAAGATCGCTTGTAATTGTAACAGCTCTTTTCAGCTTATCTCTATCAGCAGCATTTGCTCAGAGTGCCGCTGAGGGTGAAAAACTGTACAATGCAAACTGTACCGCATGCCACGCCATGAATGAAAAGGTAGTAGGCCCTGCTCTAAAAAATGTCCACACCAAATACAAAGAAGATTGGTTAATTAAGTGGATTAAAAACTCTCAAGCTTTGGTTAAAGCAGGCGATGCAAAAGCAGTAGCTTTATTTAAAGAAAACAACGAAGCTTTAATGACTTCATTTGACAACCTTAGCGACAATGATGTTAAATCTATAATTGCATACATCAAGCAAGAAAGCGAAGCGCCTAAACAAGCATCTGTAGTTGCAGCGCCTGGTGCTAGTGATAGCAATGCTGGAGCTACTGCAAGTGCCGAGGTTAGTTCAACTTTAAAATCTGGTATTATTTGGTTAATAGTTATTATACTAATTTTATTAGTTATGGTAATTGTATTAACTATAGATATCCTAGTTAAGGTTGGAGATATCCAAGGCAAACCAGTGTTTAGCTGGAACAAAATAAATTCTCGAATGATTTTGTGGTTCGGCATAATTGGCCTATCAGCTGCTGCATGGGAGTTATGGGCGCATGGTAAACTAACATTGTTCAGCAAAACTCCTGCATCAACCCACGGAGCTGCATTTGATAATATGTTTATGGTTACTACTGTTCTATTAGGCATAGTATTCTTTTTAACTCAAGGATTATTGTTTTGGTATGCTTATAAATACAAGCATAATCCTAAAAGAAGAGCACTTTTTTACCCAGATAATCATAAAATTGAATTATTATGGACAGTTGTACCTGCAATTGTATTAACGATATTAGTTGTTAGCGGTTTAAAAACTTGGACAGAAATTACAGGAGCCAAAGATCCTAATGCAAGAATAATTGAAGTTTATGGTTACCAATTTGCATGGAACGCCCGCTACGCAGGTGAAGACAACAAACTTGGCAAACATGATTTCCGCCAGATTGGCAAAATAAACGCATTGGGGGTTGATACCAACGATGTTAATGCATTTGATGATATTATTACCAACGAATTACACTTAGCTATTGGCGAGCCCGTTATGCTAAAGTTTAGAGCTAAAGATGTAATTCACTCTGCCTTCTTACCTCACTTCCGTGTTCAAATGAATGTGGTACCAGGTTTACCAACCCAATTTGGATTTACCCCATCATATACTACTGCAGATATGCGCAAAGAGTTAAACGACCCAAAATTTGATTACGCAATTTTATGTAACAAAATTTGTGGAAGTGCACATTACCGTATGAAGATGAAAGTAGTTGTTCACTCTAAAGCAGATTTTAAAAAGTGGTTAGCTCAACAGCCAAAGTTGGTAAACAAAGCTAAAACGGTAACACCAACTGCGGCAAATGTGGAAGTAGAAAACAAGCCATTAGCAGTAAAATAATATTATTTATTATAAAAAATTAATACGACTATAAAAGTATATGAGCACGCACACAGCACACATTGATGGAAACATCCATGACGATCATGGCCATGGGCACCACGAAGAGAACTTTATTAGTAAATATATCTTCTCTCAGGACCACAAAATGATTGCTAAGCAATACATTATTACTGGTATTATAATGGCATTTATTGGTATGTTAATGTCATTAATATTCCGCTTGCAATTAGCATACCCCGATATGACTTTTCCAATACTTGAAAATATTATTGGTCAATGGGGTAAAGGAGGTAAGTTAGACCCTAACTTCTATTTAGCATTAATTACAATACACGGTACCATCATGGTATTTTATGTATTAACAGCTGGATTAAGTGGTACTTTTTCGAACCTTTTAATTCCATTACAAATTGGCGCACGTGATATGGCATCTCCATTTATGAACATGCTTTCATATTGGTTATTCTTTTTATCTTCAATAGTATTATTGTCATCATTATTTGTAAGTGGTGGACCAGCATCTGCTGGTTGGACGGTTTATCCTCCATTATCTGCTTTGCCAAAAGCAATCCCAGGTTCAGGTACAGGTATGACACTTTGGTTAATTGCAATTATTCTTTTTATTGCATCTGCACTATTAGGTGGTATAAATTACATCACTACAGTACTAAACATGCGTACAAAAGGAATGAAAATGACAAGACTTCCTTTAACTATATGGGCATTTTTAATTACTGCAGTGTTAGGTTTATTGTCATTCCCAGTTTTATTAGGTGCTGGTTTATTATTAATTTTCGACCGTAGTTTTGGTACAAGTTTTTATCTAAACGAAATAGTAGCAGAACTTGCAGGAGGTATTGAGCGTGTTGGTGGTAGTCCAGTATTATACCAACATTTATTCTGGTTTTTAGGCCATCCCGAGGTATATATAATTTTGTTACCGGCATTAGGTATTACTTCAGAAGTTATAGCAACAAATTCTCGTAAACCTATTTTTGGATACCGTGCAATGATAGGGTCAATCTTAGCTATCGCTATTTTATCATTTGTAGTTTGGGGTCATCATATGTTTATTACAGGTATGAATCCATTCTTAGGTTCTGTATTTATGCTTGGTACTTTAATTATTGCTGTACCTTCCGCTGTAAAAACATTTAACTACTTAGCTACACTTTGGAAAGGTAACCTACAACTAACACCAGCAATGATGTTTGCTATTGGCTTAGTTTCATTCTTTATTTCTGGTGGTTTAACGGGTATTTACTTAGGTAATGCTGCATTAGATATCAACTTACACGATACCTACTTTGTAGTTGCTCACTTTCACTTAGTAATGGGTAGTGCTGCAATTTTTGGTATGTTAAGTGGTGTTTACCATTGGTTCCCTAAAATGTTTGGCCGTATGATGAACAGTACTTTAGGTTACATTCACTTTTGGTTAACTTTAATTTCCGCGTATTGTGTGTTTTTCCCTATGCACTTTATGGGATTAGCTGGAGTACCACGTAGATACTACGCAAATACAGCATACGATCAATTTAATGTGTTTGTAGATATGAACCAATTTATCACCATAGCAGCATTTGTAGGTGGTATAGCACAAGTTATATTCTTGGTAAACTTCTTTGGTAGCATATTTAAAGGAAAACGTGCGCCTCAAAACCCTTGGCATTCTAACACATTAGAGTGGACAGCCCCAATGAAACATATTCATGGTAACTGGCCAGGCGAAATACCTCACGTTTACCGTTGGCCATATGATTATAGCAAACCAGGTGCTGAATTTGATTATATTCCACAAAACGTTCCTGATCCAGGTCAAACAGACCCAATGGATGAACCAACTCCAGTGAAATATGATTTAAAAAACACCACAATGCCGGTGATAGAAGTAAAAGAGGCATAAATAATAGCTAAGTATTTGGCATAGCTAAATAAAATGATTGAAAAAAATAAAAAATCAGAAATAAGATTTAGGCGATTTGGTTTATTAACCATCGGCTCGGTTTTCTTTCTGATTTTTATAGGAGGATTAGTAAGAAGTACAGGTAGCGGAATGGGTTGCCCCGATTGGCCAAAATGTTTTGGCAATTGGGTTCCACCAACTGATGTAAGCCAACTTCCTGCTAATTACCAAGAACTGTTTAAAACTTCATCACACGAAGTAGCCGAGTTTAACGTGTATAAAACGTGGACAGAATACGTTAACCGTTTAATTGGAGTTACTACAGGATTATTTGTGTTCTTTACAGTTTTGTTTGCAGTACCGTATTTAAAAACTAAACCATCAATATTTTGGTTGAGTTTTTTAGCTCTTATACTAACAGCATTTCAAGGTTGGATTGGAGCAAAAGTAGTTGCAACAAATTTAGTACACTGGATGGTAACCATCCACATGATTGTAGCATTGGTAATTGTAGGTTTATTAATTTACACCATCACCCAATCGCAACAATTTGAAGTACTACAAATAAATAATGATCGTTCTTTAAAGTTGCTTATGGTTGTGGTACTGATAGTTTCTGCAATTCAAACCATAAGCGGAACCCAAGTTAGAGAAAATGTAGATGCAGTAGCTTTAGTTACTGGCGAACAGAACCGAGCACATTGGATAGGTTTATTAGGAAATATTTTTAGTTTTCATCGAACATTTTCACTAGTTAGCGTAATACTTACATTTTTAATGGTGTATAAGTTTAAACAAGCGTTTAACCGAAACAGCATTATTTACAAATCTGTGTTAGGTTTATTATTATTAATAGCAGCACAGGTTTTAAGCGGAAAAGTATTAGATAACTTTGGGTTTCCGGCACAAATGCAAAGCTTACACCTATTTGTAGGAAGCTTAATTTGTGGTATACAACTTTTCATTACCATCGTATTATATTCACGAGTAAAAACCGTTCATGTATAAAAGCATAAACAAAAAAAAGAATTGGAAAATATAAGCCAACATCAAACTTTAAACGTAAGTGCTTTAAAACAAAAAGTAACTGACTACAACCAATTGGTTAAAACACGTTTAACCTTTTTGGTGGTATTGTCTGCTGCTATAACTTATGCCACTGCCGCCTTTAGTCAAGGTATAGTTTGGTTTGATATGTTTATAGTAGTATTAGGAGGAACTTTAGTTACTGGTGCATCAAATGGCATCAACCAAATTATCGAAAAAAACTTTGATAAATTAATGGTTAGAACTGCCAACAGGCCAGTTGCAACAAACCGCATGAGTGTGACCGAAGCTGCAATTGCAAGTACAATTATGGGTGTAACAGGGGTGTTGCTAATGGGATATTTTTTAAATCCATTGGCAGGATCAATTGCTGCTGTATCTTTAGTATTGTATGCATTTATTTATACTCCAATGAAAAGAGTATCACCAATATCTGTTGTTATTGGTGCATTTCCTGGAGCCTTACCTGTTTTAATAGGTTACACCGCTTTTAGTGGAGCAATAACTAACGAGGCTTTAATTTTATTTGGCGTACAATTTTTCTGGCAGTTTCCACATTTTTGGAGCATCGCTTGGATTTTAGATGAAGATTATAGACGTGCTGGTTTTAAAATGCTACCTACATTAGAAAAAGATAAAACATCGGCTTTAATAACCATAATATTTACGCTATTCTTATTACCAATAGGAGTAATGCCTACATTATATGGTCATTCAGGAATTATTTCAGGAGTTATTGCCACAATTGGTGCACTTGTACTTATATATTTGGGTATAAAGTTATATATGACGTGTGACAATAAAGAAGCTAAAAAATTAATGTTCGCATCATTTATATATCTTCCAATTGTTCAGTTTGCATACTTATTTGATAAAATATAAACTTTATGATGGCAACAGTAAATCAACAAAATAAATTTAACGATACCACACCCGTAATTAATCCTACAAAATTTGTGGTTTGGTTACTAATCGTTGCAAGTGTAATGTTATTTGCCAGTTTTACTAGTGCTTATATTGTAAGACGTGGTGAAGGCAATTGGTTATTATTTGATATACCTACTATTTTTGTATACAGTACAATAATAGTAGTATTAAGTAGTGTTACCATTCAATGGGCATATATAGCAGCCAAACGTGATAACCTAACCCAAGTTAAAATTGCATTAGCTGCAACGCTAGTTTTGGGCTTATCATTTTGTTATTCGCAATTTGCTGGTTGGGAAGCGCTAGTAGCAAATAATATTCATTTTATAGGCAATCCATCTGAATCGTTTTTTTATGTTATTTCTGGAGTGCATTTAGCGCACATGATAGGAGGAATAATATTTTTAATGATTATTATTGGTAAATCCTTGCAAAACAACATACACAAAACTAAATTATTAAGTATAAATTTATGCGTTACTTACTGGCATTTTTTAGGGGCAGCATGGATATATCTTTACTTTTTCTTATTGTTGAATAGATAATTAATTAGAAATTACAGAACAAATAATATATGGCAAATTCAGCTACTTTAACAACAGACACTAAAAACCAATGGGGAGGCGGCAAGTCTCCATTTAGCATTAGCTATGGTAAATTAATGATGTGGATTTTCTTACTTTCAGATGCATTCACATTTTCATCACTTTTAGTTTCCTACGGATTCGTTCGCTATAGCTTTAGCAATAACGTAGACACTCCTTGGCCAATGCCAGACCACGTGTTTAACCACTTTCCGTTTTTACATGGATTGCATTTACCATTAATGTTTGTAAGTTTAATGACTTTCATTCTAATCTTCTCTTCTGTAACTATGGTATTGGCCGTAGAAGCTGGTCACAGAATGGCTAAGAAAGAAGTAACCAAATATATGTTTATGACCATTATTGGTGGTGCTGCCTTTTTAGGTTGTCAAGCTTGGGAATGGACACAATTTATAACTGGATCAGAAGCCGGAAAAGTAATGGCTGATGGCTCTTTATTTCATGGTGCTAACTTAGCTATGAATGAATATGGACCCGTGGCATTTGCCGACTTGTTTTTTATTGTAACTGGATTCCATGGTTTTCACGTATTAACTGGTGTTATACTTAATATCATCATTTTCATACAAGTAGCAAATGGTACTTTAGAAAAACGTGGTCATTACGAAATGGTCGAAAAAGTAGGTCTATACTGGCACTTTGTTGATTTGGTATGGGTGTTTGTTTTTACTTTCTACTACTTAATCTGATCTTTTTTTAACACAAAATATTAAAACAAAACTATGTTAGCACACGAAGTAGAAACATTAGAGCATACCGAATCTCCAGCTGATATGAAAGCTCAAATTTGGAAAACATTTTGGATACTATTAGCATTTACAGTTATTGATATTGTATTGTATTTTACTATACCACCTAGCATGTATAGGAATTGGATATTTATAATATTAGGAGTTGTAAAAGCATACTACATTGTAGGCATATTTATGCACATGAAGTTTGAACGAAAGTTTTTATCGTGGATGATTGTACTACCAATGATATTAATCGTTTATCTTATTACCCTTATGGTTTCTGAAGCTAAATATGTAGATAGTCATCTAAATGCAAAAGATAAAGCTGCTACTGAGCAAGTTCATGAAAAAGCACACTAAGTTCAAAACTAAATAAAATTTATTATCAAGAGGTAGTGCCTAAAGCGCTGCCTCTTCTTGTATTATATTAAATCAAAATCAACAAAATGAAAAAGAAAAGGACACATTTTATTGTGGGTATGTCAATCTTATTACTGCCAGTTCTAATATTCTACCTATTTAATATTGGCAAATCACAGTATTTAAATCTACCTATTTTTGGTGAAAAAATTAGCCCAGATGGAATAACAATAAAAGATACTATCTATTACCAAGTACCTGATTTTAATGTTACAAATCAATATGGTGAAACTATATCTCAAAAAGATTTAAATGATGGTGTTTATATTGCTAATTTCTTTTTTGCAAGTTGCGAAGATGTTTGCCCTAGTATGAACAGAAGGGTAAAACAAATTTATGACGAGATGGAAAATCTTGCATACACAAACAGAAAAATTGCAGCAGAAAAAGGAATGGACACTACCTATTCGCCAATAAGGTTTATCTCTTTTACTGTTGATCCAGAAAACGACTCAGTACCCGTTTTGAAAAAATATGCTGAACGTTTTGGCATCACTGGAAATCATTGGTATTTTGTTAATGCAGACAAGGAAGCAACTTACAACATAGGTAAAGGTTTTTTACTGCCTGTATCAATAGAAGACAAAACAATCGACCACTCACAACAGTTATTACTAATAGACAAACAAAACCGCATAAGAGGCATTTACGATGCGCTAGATGATGCTGACATGAAGAGATTAATTGGCGAGGTAAAACTATTATTGTATGAATACTCTGACAACAAATAACAAACAAGACAAATTATATTTTCGAGTAGTTATTGCTCTTTCTATAATTGTATTTTCAGCAGTAATTGTGCTAAACAGAAAGGTTATTCCTAGGCCAGATTTAACACCTTCATTTGTTTACTTTTTACCAATGCTAAATGCCATTATTAATGGAACTTGCTGCCTACTTTTATTAATATCGTTATGGTTTATAAAGCATAAAAATATCACCATGCACAAACGAATTAATATAACAACGTTTTTCCTTTCAAGTATATTCTTAGTGTCCTATGTGTTATTTCATTATTTTGTAGATAATACATTATACCCCGACAATGGATATAAAGGGTTGTATTATGCAGTTTTGATACCACACATTATATTAGCAGCATTGGTTCTTCCGCTTATTTTGTTATCATTCTATCATGGATTAAAAATGAATGTAACTAAGCATAAAAAGCTGGTGAGGTTTGCCTATCCAATATGGCTATTTGTTACCGCAAGTGGAGTTGTTGTTTACCTCATGATTTCACCTTATTATCAATTCTAGTGTTTCCTGTTTGTGACCAACATCATAAACAAATTCGGAATACAATATTAACTTGCAAGTCGTATTATGAAAAAAGCACTTTCATTTATATTTATACTTTTATTAATAGCTATTGCTAATGATGTTTTGGCACAAGGCTGCCCTATGTGTAAAACCACCCTTGAGGAAGCTAGAAAAGGCGGCTCACAAGTTGGCGATACATTAAATAATGGTATACTTTACTTATTAGCTCTACCCTATTTAATCGCATCTGTATTTGGTGTTATATGGTATAGAACTTACAAGGCAAATAAAAAAGCTTCATCACAATTTTAAAAAGTAATGCCATGCAAAAAAATCAATTTATAGAAAACAAAACGATGGCCATGATGGCTTGTAAATGCCCAAGATGCCAGTCGGGAGATATGTTTCAAACAAAAGCAACTAACTTAAATGGTTTTATGAAAATGCATGAGTTTTGCCCAGTATGTGATGTAAGATTTGAAGTAGAACCTGGTTTTTTTTGGGGAGCAATGTATGTTAGCTATTCTATAACCACAGCTTTTATGCTGGTAACTTGTGGCATTTTATTACTTGTATTTAACGACCCTGAGTTTTGGGTTTATGTAGTGAGTATTATTGGTATTGTGTTTGTAACTTTACCTTGGGTATTTCGCTATTCAAGAGTGTTCTTGCTCTATTTTATATCTCCATTAAAGTTTGATAAAAACTACGTGAAAAATTAAAACATAAGGCCTATTTTGAACCCAATGAATAGGCTTTTATGTTTAACAATATTACTAACAATAACCAAAATTGTTAGCGCACAATTTCAATTACAGTTAATAGATAATTTAACTACGCAACCACTTGTTAGTGCAAGCGTAAGTTACGAGTGGACCAATCCTAATACCCAAGTTAAAAATAAACACCTAGCAATTACAGATAGCAAGGGTGTGTGCCAAATTGAAGAAGAGGCCATCAAAAACTTGGCAGTATTTTCTATAAGCCATCCCCAAATTGGCACAGTAAATTATACCACCTTTCAAGTAATAAAAAACAACTATAAACTATATGTTACTAATAGCTTATCACAACTTGATGAAGTAACAATTAGTGCAAATAGAACCGAAGAAAAAACCAAAGATATTTCACGGGTTATTGAAACCATAAAAAAATCAGACATTACTTTTAGCAATAACCAAAATACTGCCGACTTACTGTTAAACCAAAGCAATGTTTACATGCAAAAAAGTCAACAAGGTGGTGGCAGCCCTATTATTCGTGGGTTTGAAGCCAATCGTGTATTATTGGTTGTTGATGGAGTAAGATTAAACAATGCTATTTTCAGAGCTGGTCATTTACAAAATGTAATTCGTATTGATCAAAACTTACTAGAAAAAGCAGAGGTGCTTTATGGAGCAGGAAGTGTAATTTATGGTAGTGATGCTTTAGGTGGAGTAGTGAATTTTGTAACTAAAAAACCAGAACTTAACACAAGCGGTAAAAAGGTCAATCTTCAAAATCAATTGTTCAGCCGATACTCTTCTGGCAATAACGAATTAACCTATCATTATGATGTAAATATTGGCGTAAAAAAATGGGCATCATTAACTTCAATTACACACAGTAACTTTGGCAATGTAATACAAGGTAAAAACCGAGATGCAGCTTGGGAAAATGTTGGCCTACGAACATTCTTTGTTCAACGCATAGATAACAAAGATGTAATAGTTACAAACCCTAATAAATACGAACAGATAGGAAGTAATTACACTCAAACAGACTTCGCACAAAAAATATTATTCAAACCAAATCAACAACAACAGCACTTACTTAATTTCCAATATAGTATTAGTAGCAATGTGCCACGTTACGATAGATTAGCAGAAGTAAATAAGAATGATACACCAACTTCGGCTCAGTGGTATTACGGGCCCGAAATGCGAATGCTCGCCTCTTATAATTTTACATACAATACCAATAAAGCTTGGGTTGATAAAATAAGCACCACAATAGCTTATCAGCAAATAAAAGAAAGCAGAAATGATAGAAAATTTAACAAATTAGAGCTTAGAAGCAGAGACGAAGAAGTGCATGTTTTTAGCATTAATACTGATGTCTTTAAACATATAAATAAACACGAAATTCGTTATGGTTTTGAAGTGCAGCATAACATAGTAAATTCTAGTGCATATCAAACAAATATCAACACTTTACTTAAATCACCATTAAGCACCAGATACCCAGAAGGTGGCAGTACACTTACCTCATTAGGTGCATACATTAGCCATAATTATGAAATAAACGAGCGCATTATTTTAAATGATGGCATTCGATATTCATTTATAAACACTGCAATAAACTTTGGTAAAAGTTTGGATTTTTACAGCTTTTTACCCCAAACTATTAACCAACAAAGCATGGCCCTAAATGGTAATATTGGTTTAATCTATTTAGTTAATAAATCAAACAGGATATATGCAAACATATCTAACGCATTTCATGCACCAAACATCGATGATTTGAGTAAGGTATTTGATAGTGATAGCAAATCAAAAACAATGATTATTCCTAATCAAAATCTAAAGCCAGAACAAAGCATAACAGCAGAGTTTGGTACTAACTTAACTTTGTTTAAAAACCTACTGTTAAATGGAAGCATTTATTACACAAAACTGTATGATGCAATTATAGTAACACCAACGCAAATAAATGGAAGTGATAGTGCCTTGTATGATGGCCAAATGTCTAAAGTAAATACACTAACCAATAAACAAGAAGCTAATATTTGGGGATACAGTGTTAATGGAAAATATAAGTTTACATCTAAAACTTCTATTTATGGAAGTTACACGTATACGCAAGGAAAAATTACCCAAAATGGAATATCTCCATTAGATCACATCCCTCCTACTTATGGCCGATTTGGTGCAAATGTTTTACTAAAAGGTTTTTTGTTTGATGCCTATACCCAATTTAGTGGCGCAAAAAAATTAAGTGATTATAGTTTAAATGGAGAAGACAACTTAAAATCTGCAACATCAACAGGAACACCAGCTTGGTATACCCTAAATGCGAAAGCACAATTTAGCAGATATAAGCGTGGTGTAACATACACACTTCAATCAGGTGTTGAAAACATATTAGACACCCATTACAGGCTATTTGCAAGTGGTATCAGTGCCATGGGCAGAAATGTTTATGTTACCTTGCGTTTAACTTTTTAATATTGGTGTAAACTTAGTTTTACGCTAACTTTATAAAGTTAAAATGTATATTTGAGAAAGCATACAAAGGCTAAAAGTAGCGATGGATAAAACTATTATACAATTTATAGATTATTTAAAATACGAGAAGCACTTTTCATCGCACACCATACTTGCATACCAAAAGGATTTGGAGCAGTTTAATGCATTTATTAAAAACCAATTTGAACTTACCCAACCTGATAAAATTAAACACCAGCATATACGCACTTGGTTGGTAGATTTAATGAATGATAATTTAGAAGCTAGAAGTGTTGCACGCAAGTTATCATCACTACGTAGTTATTATAAGTTTTTATTAAAAGAAGAAGTAGTTTTTACTAACCCCTTAGCTAAAGTTACTGCACCTAAAGTAGCCAAAAAACTACCCAGTTTTGTTGAAGAAAGTAATATGAACAAATTGTTTGATGGCACACAAAACCATGATGCTTTTTTTAGTGATACTTTTGAAGGCAAAAGAGACCGGTTAATCTTGTTATTATTTTATACTTGTGGTATACGTTTATCAGAATTAATAGGATTAAAAACCATAGACTTTAACACTTATCAGCAAACAATTAAAGTATTAGGAAAAAGAAATAAAGAACGCATAATTCCCATTACCAAAGAATTAAACAACGAGCTAGCTGAATACATAAAATTAAAAGAAGAGGTAGGTTTGAAAAATGAAATATTATTTGTACTTTCATCCAACAATAAATTGTACCCAAAACTAGTTTATAACACCGTAAAACGATTTTTAACGATGGTAACTACAATTGATAAAAAAAGCCCCCATGTGCTAAGACATACATTTGCTACACATTTGTTAAACAAAGGAGCCGACTTAAATGCAATTAAAGAATTACTTGGCCATGCTAGCTTGGCAGCAACTCAAGTATACACGCACAACAGTATTGAGAGGTTAAAAAACATACATAAAACTCGTCATCCAAGAGCATAAAAAATTCCTGTATAAATGTATAAAAAGAGCCAAGTGCTGAGCAGGCAGACATAACAGCTCAATTAAACAATAAACGTATGAAAGTAGACATTCAATCCATCCATTTCACTGCCGACTACAGACTGTTGGAGTTTATCACTAAAAAAATGGAAAAATTGCAAACCTTTTATGATGATATAAAAAGTACCGATGTGTACCTTAGGGTAGAGAAAGACAGTGAAAAAGAAAATAAAACTGTAGAAGTTAAGATAAATATAAGCGGAAACCCGATATTTGCCAAAGAACAATCAAGCACATTTGAAGCTGCTACAGATTTAGTCCTAGACAAATTAGTAACACAGCTAAAAAAACATAAAGAAAAAGCAGTGGCAAAATAACCAAAATTGCCCCAATTCTTAAAAATATGAAGCCTGTTGTATCACACAACAGGCTTTTTTATAAATATACTGCTTGATAATCAGGCACGATTAAAAAAAAAGTTGCAATTTATTTTCCAATCCCGCACTTTTGCACCCGCTGTTACACAACACAACGCCTCTATAAAAGCGTTAATTTGAAATTTTGCTTCCAAAAATTTGCATACATCTTGTAAAATACTACATTTGCAATCCCTTTTTGGGAAGGTAATGTGTACAAGATAGTTCTTTAGATATTGAAAATACTGAATAAAGCTAGTAAAATAGCCTAACTCAATACGCCACTTTAGCTCAGCTGGTAGAGCAACTGATTTGTAATCAGTAGGTCGCTGGTTCGATTCCGGCAAGCGGCTCATGGGAAGACAAAAGTCGAAAGACAAAAGATAAAAGACATACGCGATTCTTGAATCTTTTGTATCTGCGTCTTTTATCTCAAAAATTTTGGGCAGTTGGCCGAGTGGTTAAAGGCGACAGACTGTAAATCTGTTCTCTTACGAGTACGGAGGTTCGAATCCTTCACTGCCCACACACCAGAGCATGTTTTATGTTTTATGTGTCATGTTTCATAAACTCATGACACATAAAACATGACACATGACAAGCGGGAGTAGCTCAGCTGGTAGAGCGTCAGCCTTCCAAGCTGAATGTCGCGGGTTCGAATCTCGTCTCCCGCTCAC
>JAUCCO010000074.1:0-16573 GCA_034676125.1 Bacteroidia bacterium | reverse complement strand
CCAACAGTTAATGCACTTTTTAAGCCTTCAATAACTTCTTCGTTGGTTAAGCCAGTATTTGCTAATATTTTCGAAAGCTCTTCTTGCGTGCAAGAGGTAAGCGACAACACTGTAAATAGTACAAAAATAATTTTTTTCATGCTTGCAAATATAAGTAAACTTTGGGTTTAGCGTAACGTTTTAGCTAAGTGGGTTGATTAATTGTATTAACTGATTTTAAGCTTATATAAATCTGCTTAAATTAAAATTAGCTGTTTAAAAACTATTCTGCAATTGCGCTAATTTCTTGTTTTGCGGTTATCACCCATTGCTTTAATAGTTCCTTTTGTGCTATGCTTAATTTTGCATCACCATGTATTATGGTATACGACTTTAAAGGCATTTCATCATCATCAAGCATTTCCACTACCTCATCTAATTTATGTAGCTTACGTTTTTTTGTGTATGATGAAAATTCACTAAAGTTAAGTTCATCTTTTCCATCAACTGTATGTTTATCCATTATAAATCTTACGGGTTGTATTGCACTATACCAAGGATATTCGGTATTGTTACTATGGCAATCATAACAACTGGTTGCTAAAATTTGCGCTACTTGCGGATTAACAGTAACTACTTTAGCAATGGCATTTGGTCCATCGTTGTCGCCAATATTTTTTTTGCCAGGAATAAACTGTATTAATACAAATAGTATAAGTACACCCAGTCCTATTTTTTTTGTTAGGTTCTTTTTCATGTGTTTTAAAATTTTAAAAGGATAGTAAACAAGTATACTATCCTTTATTGGTAATAAAAATTTTATTGTATTATGGTTTTATTCCATTAGAAACCAAACACATATTACTAATCTTATAAAGCATCCTAGCACCAACATTTGCATCCCACTCATCATTGCCAGGAGTTATTTCGTTAATATCAAAAGCAATAATTTGTTTCTTGGCATCAATTACTTTTTTAATTAAATACACTACTTGTTCAAACTCAAAACCACCGGGAACGGGCGTGCCAGTATTAGGACAAAACTTTGGGTCAAGTCCATCAATATCTAAACTTAAGTAAATCTTTTTTGGCAATGCGGCCACTATATCATCACATATTTTTGCCCAAGTTTTTCCTTCGTATTGTTGGGCTTTTATGTCGCTATCAAAAAAAGTAGTTATCCGTTTATCGGTATCAATAATATCTTTTTCGTCTTGACAATAATCTCTAATACCAACTTGCACCAACTTATTAACTTGGTTAATTTTTAATGCATTAAACATAATAGATGCATGTGAAAACTCAAAACCTTCGTATGCATCGCGCAAATCAGCATGTGCATCAATATGTAAAATCCCAAAACTTTCGTGCTTTTCGGCCACGGCTTGCATTAGTCCTAGCGGAGTGCTGTGGTCGCCACCAAGTAATGCCACTACTTTTCCATCATCAATAAGTTTTAATGCTTCTTTTTTAACCCATTTGTTAAGGTCTTTGCAAGCAGCATCAATTTCTTTTTTGATGGTTTTCATTGTTGCATTTTTGTTAGCCGTTTTTCCATCAGCATACATATCAATATACTGCTCGGCTTTTTTACGCAACTTATTACTGGTTGATTTTATTTTTTTATCTATTGGCTGCATGGCAATACCAAGTTTCCATGCATCTTTTATAAGAGGGTCGTATAAATCTACTTGATAAGATGCATCATAAACTGCCGCAGGGCCAGCCGCTGTGCCAGCACTATACGATACGGTAACTTCCCATGGCACAGGAATAATAACCAAGGATGCATCTTTGGGTTGAAAAGGTAAACCAAATATATTGTTATCGGCACTGCCAATATCGTTAGGATTAAACGATTCTGTTTTTTTTTCTTTGCTCATAATTAATGGCGAAAATATGGCTTAAAACCATTATTCAATGTTAAGTTTTTGATAAATTAAAGAACCATTCTAGTCTTTCTTTTTTCTGTCCTTAAACTCTATTTTATAAATAACCCAAGCAAAACCGCCCAATAAATGAAGCAGTACAATGGCGAACATGATGTTGTGCATTAACATAACACAAAGAAAAGCATAAGATTTTTAGCAAACTATGATGTTTGTAAGGGTTTGAGGGAAGTATTATATCATAGAAAACAAAACTGTTTATATTTTTGGAGTTTATTATGTATTTTTGAGTTTAACGTTAATCAATTAGCATATTTTAAAATGAGATTGTTGTTGATTTTTTAGCGCAATTATATTTTGAAGATAATATGAGAATATGAACACGAAACATGACTTGATGTATGACTAATCTTAATGAAAAACAAAAACTACTTCGAGACCAAATCATAAAGAGACTTGGTTTCCGGCAAGATAACTTTCTTGAAGAGTATCAAGACATTCTCGAAAAAGTAAGTAATAGTTTCAGACTTTTGGGGGTGCGAACAAAAATTTGGAATGAGCAACAAGGACAATTCAAGCCATTCAATGAAAATGTGTATCACTCATATCAAGAAAAAGGTGATTTTTATATACCGAACAGCTTTAGCATCTTAGACTTTCTTATCTATGAGATTAATTTTAAAAAGAATAAACATGTTCGAGTTAAAACGATAAGCAATACATATATAAGTGCAACTGACATCTCTAATTATACTTTTTGTCCAATAAGTTATTCGATAAATAAGACATTTGAAATACCAAGGTTAGAATCAAGTACAACCGGTAAATTTATGCATGAAAGGAATATACTGTTGTACTATGTGAAACCATATAAATTAACAGATTCAAATAATGAGGTAGTTCTCGAACTTGAGTTTTACGACTCTTTTAATGAATTCATCAATTTTATGACAAAAAACTTTTTTGATGATGTAAAAAAAGCTCAGTTGTTTTATTGTGGACACTCTGATGGTTTTGAGTCTAAAAAGTTTTTTAAAAACAAAAAAGATAATTATGTTGGACAGCCAGACTATATCTTTTTCGACAAAAGTAAGCAACAGTACTTCGTTGTGGAGGAGAAATTCCAATATGTCAAAAAAGATGAACAAGGTAGGTATGGTTCCCATATATTCTATCCCAATCATGTTAATCAATTAAACTCATATATCCATGGTCTAGATAATCTTAATATAACTCACGGGTATTTGTTGTATTGGAAGTATTGTATTGAGGGTAATGAATCAAAAGTTATTTCTTGTGATGTATTGAGGATTGAAAAGACAGCCGAAGGCCGTAAATCATTCATTGAGGTTTTTCAAAAAGTTTCTCAAACAATTAAAAATAGAGGAGGTCAATTTGAAATAAATATGCGAAATCCTAATAAGTGTGCTTCGTGTGTTTCAAGTTTTGTTTGTGGTCATAAAACTGGCATGTACGATAAGTTTACAATACCATATAGCGTAAATTATCTCAAGGTTTTTGATATTACTGAATGTGATTATTGATTTTTTTACCAATAATTATCGAAATCAAAAAGATTATTACACAATAGAAGATTGGAATGTGTTATTAGTTCTTGTTTCTCAGGTCAACTTAATAGAATTTATTCATATCGTCTTCTTTTGTCACTTTTTGTGTGGGCAAAAAGTAACCAAAAAGCCCACCACGAATGCCAAATCCGACCTGATTCCTCACACAAGGCCAACCGCCCCTTTGCCCGAATCAGTCGGATTTCACACCATTCGTGGACGCCCACCGCACCTGAATCATTCATGCATAATTTATCGATTTAGATTTTAACCAATTGATGCATATTTATGCTGTTACCTGTTTGATTGATTCAACGTGCGGTGGGTTTTAAACGATTTGGCGGGGCCGCCTTTTTGCGGGTGGAATCACCAATGGTCACGGGGCGGCTAGCCTTGTGCGTTTTGGTGATGAAGCGCCATTAAATCGTTTGATTTTTTGCAGTACTTTTTTCTAAAAAAAGTGCGAAAGAAAAAACTCAGGACTGCAATCAATTCGAAGGTATTGTCAAACATACAATCCCACGTTCAAGTTCAATTTTTTATATTCTAAACAATAATTCAAACCAACAAAAAACGGACGCTATTAAAAATAGCGTCCGTTTTGTATGTAAGAGAAGTAAATTTTACTTCTTATTCTCTATCCACAATCTTGCATTTACAAACGCTTCAATCCATGGTGAAACTTCATCGTTGCGTTCAGGATAATGTGCCCAATTCCAAGGGAAAGTGCTTCGCTCAATATGTGGCATCATTACTAAATGTCGTCCTGTATCATCACACATCATTGCAGTGTTAAAGTCGGAGCCATTGGGGCTTGCAGGATAACTATCGTAAGCATATTTTGCTACAATATTATATTGGTCTTCGGCTAGTGGTAATTTAAATTTACCCTCGCCATGCGATACCCAAACACCTAAAGTACTGCCTTGCAAACTTGACAACATTACCGAGTTATTGGCCTGGATTGTAACACTTGTAAAAATACTTTCGTGTTTGTTGGAAGTATTGTGGTGCATTTTTCCATGTATAGGGTGTTCTGGATTAATTAACTCCAACTCCATAAATAATTGGCAGCCATTACAAATTCCAACTGATAAAGTATCGGTTCGTTTAAAAAAGTTTTTAAGTGCAGTGTTTGCTTTTTGGTTGTACATAAATGCACCTGCCCATCCTTTTGCCGAACCTAAAACATCTGAGTTTGAAAATCCACCTACTGTTCCAATAAATTGAATGTCTTCTAAAGTTTCTCTGCCCGAAATTAAATCGGTCATGTGTACATCTTTTACATCAAACCCAGCTAAATACATGGCATTGGCCATTTCTCTTTCGGAGTTGCTGCCTTTTTCGCGAATAATTGCCGCTTTGGGTTTTGGATTATTGTTATTTATAGCTGGTAATTTACCAGTAAAATGTGCTGGAAAGCTGTAGTTTAATACGTGTTTTTTGTAATTGTTAAAACGTTCTAAAGCCATTCCGTTTTTAGACTGTTTGCTGTCTAATAAAAATGAAGTTTTATACCACGTATCTCTTGTTTCTGCTACATTAAAAACAAAGGTATCAGTATGGTTTTTTATGGTAATGGTATCGCCTTTAATTACTTTGCCAATATTAAAAATTTGTATGTTTTGTTTAGCAAATTCTGCTTCAACCAATGCATCTGCTTGAAACACGATTGCAATGTTTTCATTAAATAACGTTTTAACGGTATCTGTTTCACCCAAAGCTGTTAAATCGTAATTTGCAGCTAAGTTTACATCGGCAAAACACATTTCTAACAACGTGGTAATTAAACCACCACTACCCACATCATGTCCGGCTTTAATTTTACCCGCTTTAATTAAATTTTGTAAGGTATTAAATGCGTTTTTAAAGTACTCGGCATTGGTTATGGTTGGAACTTCTGTACCTATTTTATTTAAAATTTGTGCAAAAGATGAACCGCCAAGTTTGAATTTATCTTGCGATAAATTGAGGTAATAAATATTTCCACTCCCGACACCTTCGGGATGTTTTAAAACAGGCTCAACTACCTTTGTAATATCGCTACAATTACCCGCTGCCGATATAATTACCGTACCCGGTGCAATTACTTCATCGTTAGGGTATTTTTGTTTCATTGATAAGGAATCTTTACCAGTTGGGATGTTTATTCCTAAAGCAATTGCAAACTCCGAACAAGCTTGAACAGCTTCATATAAACGGGCATCTTCGCCTTCGTTTTTACAAGCCCACATCCAATTTGCCGATAATGAAACCGATTGCAAACCATCTTTTAATGGCGCCCAAACCAAGTTTGATAAAGCCTCGGCAATTGCAGTTTTTGAACCACTGCTTGGATTTACCAATGCAGCAATTGGCGAATGACCAATTGATGTAGCAATACCTTCTTTTCCTTTATAATCTAGCGCCATTACGCCCACATTATTTAAAGGCAACTGTAATGGTCCAGCACATTGTTGTTTAGCTACTTTACCGCCCACACAACGGTCAACTTTATTGGTTAACCAATCCTTGCAAGCCACAGCTTCAAGTTGTAAAACCTTGTTTAAATATTCAGGTATTTGAGCAGTGTTATAATTTAAATCTTGGTAATTTCTATCTATCGTTTTATCATTAATAATGGTTTTAGGTGAACTTCCAAAAAAGTCTTCTAGTGCATAATCCATTGGTTTTGCACCAGTAATTTTTGATTGAAATGTAAAGCGGAAATCGTTGGTTACATCACCCACTGTATACATTGGCGAGCGCTCGCGATCTGCAATACGTTGTAAAGTATCAATATCTTTTTCGCCAATTACTAAACCCATTCGCTCTTGCGATTCGTTACCGATAATTTCCTTGGCTGATAGAGTAGGGTCGCCCACAGGCAATTTATCTAAATCAATTAACCCACCAGTTGCTTCAACCAATTCCGATAAACAATTTAAATGTCCACCTGCGCCATGATCGTGAATTGAAACAATGGGATTGTTATCGCTTTCAACCAAACCTCTAATGGCATTGGCAGCGCGTTTTTGCATTTCGGGGTTTGAACGTTGAATTGCATTTAACTCAATACCCGAACCAAACGCACCAGTATCTGCCGAAGAAACAGCAGCTCCACCCATTCCAATGCGGTAGTTTTCGCCACCTAAAATCACAATTTTATCACCTGCTTTTGGGGTATGTTTTATGGCTTGATTTAACTTGCCATATCCAACTCCACCAGCTTGCATTATCACTTTATCATAACCTAATTTGCGGTTGTTTTCTTGGTGTTCGAAAGTTAAAACAGAACCTGTAATTAAAGGTTGACCAAATTTATTTCCAAAATCGGAAGCGCCATTTGATGCTTTAATTAAAATATCCATTGGTGATTGGTACAACCAAGGTCTTTCGGTCATGGCATTTTCCCAATCGCGATTGTTGTTATCTTCTAGTCGTGAGTACGAAGTCATATAAACAGCAGTGCCGGCCAAAGGTAAAGAGCCTTGTCCGCCCGCTAACCTATCTCTAATTTCTCCACCAGATCCAGTTGCTGCACCATTAAATGGTTCAACCGTTGTAGGAAAATTATGGGTTTCTGCTTTTAATGAAAGTACCGATTCAAATTCTTTTTCTTCATAAAAATCTGGCTTATCAGCGCTCTTAGGTGCAAACTGAACCACCTTAGGCCCTTTTACAAAAGCCACATTATCTTTATAAGCAGAAACAATAAGATTAGGATGTGTCTCCGATGTTTTTTTAATCAACTTAAATAATGAAGTAGGTTTTTGTTCACCATCAATAATAAAAGTGCCATTAAAAATTTTATGCCTGCAATGTTCTGAGTTGGCTTGCGAAAAAGCAAAAATCTCCGAGTCGGTTAGTTTTCTATCTAGTTTGGTTGATAAATTATTTAAATATTCAACCTCATCACTACTAAGCGCTAAACCTTCTTGTTTGTTGTAAGCATCAATATCTGTAATGTTAATTATTGGCTCAGGACTGATGTTTATCGTATAAATATCTTGAGTTAAAGCAGCATATTTTTGCGAAAGCATTGGGTCAAAATTGCTATTGCTTTCGTTTACTTTTTCAAACTCTTCAATTCTAATAATTCCAGCAATGCCCATGTTTTGGGTAATTTCTACAGCATTAGTGCTCCAAGGCGTTACCATTGCTGCCCTAGGGCCAATATATAAATCGCTTAAAATTAATTTTTCTAACTTTTGGGCATTGCCAAAAAGCCAATTTAATTTCTGAATATCATCTGTTGATAGCTGATTGGTATATTGTACAGCATAAACCTTATGGTTTGGGTTTTCAAAAAAATGAATCATTTAGTCGTATTTTATGGAAGATTTGCTTTGAGGGGCAAAGTTAATTTAATTACACAAAAAGTTAGATTGATTATTGCACATAATACCAACTATTTTAGGATTAGTTCATTTAAATTATAAAGCGCTGTAATACAAAGGATGGTGTTTTTTGTGGCCAAGGATAAGTATATCAGGTGAAATTTTAAATCAGATTTAATGTTTCAATGCTTGCCATTATTTACGGTGTTATTTCTTTTTATTTTATTAACGAAAACACATACAAACACTCCAATGCAATTTGGGTAGCACGTTCGGTATAAGCCTCATCTTGTTGTGGCGTATTATCAAATGCCTTTGGGTCGTTATAGGTTGTGCCAATGCGCAAGGCTACTCCAGGTATAAATGGACAGTTTTGTTCGGCATCACTACAAGTCATTATTGCAGCAAAGTTTTGTTGTGGGTTTTCTGGGTGATTATATACTTTGGAAAAACATGTTGTAAAAGCATTATCATCAAATTTTACTTTGTAAGTTGGGTTGAAGTTTTCACCGTTATCCGTTACATCAAACCCGATTTTTTGTAAAGCCTTAATTGCATTAGGATTAAAAGCAGTGGCCTCTGTACCACCAGAAAATGTATGAATATTTTTTATTCCATAATACTGTGCTGCTGTGGCTGCCCATACTTGTCCAAAATGGCTTCTACGCGAATTGTGTGTGCATATATAAACCAAGTTTACAGCTTGTTGCTTATCAATTTGGGTTTGAATATAATCGCTTATTTTTTGTAATAATTGTTTTCTGTCATCGCTTATTTCATTAAAATGTTGAGTTAAGCCATCGCAAAATGATTTTATTTTTGGGTACATAAATTGGTGAAATTAGTTATTAAATGATGAACGTTTTTTTAGTGCATATTGCACCAGTAATATCAATGCAGGTACTTCTATTAATGGGCCAATTACACCTGTAAGTGCCTCGCCACTATTAATACCAAAAACTGCAATAGCAACAGCAATTGCCAACTCAAAATTATTACCCGATGCTGTAAAAGCAATTGATGTAGATTTACCATAATCGCTACCTAAATATTTACTTAAAGCAAAGCTAATTACAAACATTACAACAAAATAAATAACCATCGGAATTGCAATTCGAATAACGTCAAACGGAATTTGAACAATTGTTTCGCCTTTTAAACTAAACATTAACACTATGGTAAATAATAGAGCTATTAAAGTTATTGGCGATATTTTAGGTATAAACTTATGCCTTAGCCACTCATCTCCCTTTGTGGCAATAATGCCATAGCGCGTTATTAAACCTAATGCAAACGGAACTCCTAAATATATACCTACGCTTTGGGCAATTTGGTCAATGGTAATATTTATTTCCATCCCTTTAAAGCCAAATAAAGGTGGTAACACCATTAAAAACAACCAGGCATAAATACTAAAAAACAGTATTTGAAAAATGCTATTTAATGCAACCAAACCGGCTGCGTATTCGCGGTTTCCATTAGCTAAATCGTTCCATACTATCACCATTGCAATACACCTGGCTAAACCTATAATAATTAACCCGTTCCGGTATTCGGGGTAATCGCCTAAAAAAATAAGTGCTAAGGCAAACATTAATAACGGACCAATTATCCAATTTAAAACCAATGATAATGCCAGTACTTTTTTGTTTGAGAATACCTCATTCATTTTGCCATAATCAACCTTTACAAGTGGTGGATACATCATTAAAATTAAGCCAATGGCAATAGGAATATTTGTTGTGCCACTATTAAATTTATTAATTAAATTGGCTGATGAAGGAATAAAATAACCGATGGTTACACCTAAAATCATGGCTAAAAAAATCCATAAAGTTAAGTAACTGTCTAAAAACGATAGTCTCTTTTTCATATTTAATTAGGTAGGCATTTTAAATTTTACCGTATTTTAAAATTATACCAATTTGGCCTGCATGGTAAGCAGTGTGTGAAGTAATACGCCCAATTGCTTGCGCTTTGGTTCTTGTGCCAAATTCTTTAGTGGTAATTTCTTCGTTCCATTCATCAGGCAATACATTATTTATGGCTTGCTCTAAATAGGTATGCGAGTTGGCCAAATATTCTAATAATTCTTCTAAATTGGTATATTGGCTTTTGTCTTTGCCAACGCCTAATGTCTCAACAGTTCCTTTAATATCTAAGCCAAAAACATTGCGTGCAAATAACTGCTCCACTTCGCCAATGTGCTTTAATAAAAAACCTATGCTGTTTGATTGTGGGTGTAATCTTTTTAGCAAGTCGGCTGCTGTAATTTGTGCAAATTGATTGGTTAATCTTGTTCTCGACTCGAGCCATAACTCAAGTATTGCTTCGGTTTGATTCATATATTTTGGAAATAGCGTTTAGCAGCATCCACCACCTGGGGTGCAGGTTGAATTGTTATTGGCTGTATTTAAATTTACTTTTAGTTTTTCTGGAGGTATGCCACATTTATCTTGTGCTAAACAGTTGGTAGTTTTGGTTGTTAACTCAAAATTGCCAGTTGCCGCATTAAAATATAAACCATATTTACCTATGGTTTCTGCTTGGTACTCAACTTCCACTTCTGCGTCAGGCAAACGCAAAATTCGTTCAGATAAGTCAATAATATCTGTAAGTTTTTGTGGAGCCAATCTGTGGTCGAAATCATTGGCTTCCCATAATTGAAAATTAACAACTTGCTCATTTCTAATTGTTCCGCCACAATCTATAAACTGTTTGGTAATTAAACCAATCTCTGTAACATGAAAATGAATGGGAACCATTGCTCCGTTTGGCAATTTAAAGGCTACTTCACTTAAGTTTTTAAGTGCATTTTTTACGTCTGATAACTTCATGATTTTATTTATTTGCAGCAAATGTCTGCTGGTTTTTTACTAATTAATTCGTTTGCAAGCTGATTAAATCTATCCATGTATTCTTGTAGTTTTTCCCAATTAATACAGTAGCAAGATTTTGGTCCGTTTAATGTCCCTTGAATAATTCCCATGTTTTTTAGTTCTTTTAAATGCTGCGATACTGTAGATTGTGCTAGAGGCAATACTTCTACAATTTCACCACATATACATTGGTTGCGCTCGGCAAGGGTTTTTAAAATTGCTATTCTGGCGGGATGCCCCAAGCTACGTGCAAAATCTGAGATAATGATTTCGTCTGCTAAAAATTCTCCTTTTTTGTTGATGGCCATACTGAAATTATATATCGCAAATATACGATTGATGTTGGTTCATGCAAATTATTTAAACAGAAACCGTTATTTGTTCATCTAAATCAATTTACATTCAGGTATATAAAAGTGATTTTATGAAAAGAAAAATACTTTTTTTTATCCTTATTTTAGGAATGTTTTTTATTTGCTAATCGGCATTCACATATACCAGTGCACCGCCAGATTCATATACAAATTCTCAAGGCGAATCTAATTGTACATCGTGCCATAGTGGTACTGCACTTAATGGTGGTGGAGCGTTAAATAACATCACATTAACCACATCTACCTCCCTTACTTCACTACTACCTAATACAACCTATAATTTTAGTTTATCTTTTAACCAAGCAAGCCGAATTAAATATGGTTTTCAATTGTGTGTATTGCCTTCTGGGGCAAATAGTTCATCGGCTAGTATTGGTACTTTAATAGCATCAGGAAGTGGCACTCAATTGTCGTCAACATCAAGCCCTAACAGAACATATTTAATGCACGATGCAAGTGGTACATCAGCTCCATTGGCATCTAAAACATGGCAGTTTCAATACACAACACCCAATATTGCAAATGCTACTCCCCAATTTTATGTTGTAATAAACGCATCAAACAATAACAGTTCAAGTTCGGGCGATTTTATTTATGCAAAAACATTTGCTGCAACTGTATTACCTGTTAAATGGGGTAATTTTAATGTTACACTTAATCAAGAAACGGCAATTATAACTTGGAGCACACTTACTGAAATTAACAATGATTATTTTGAAATACAACGAAGTATTAATGGTTTTGAATGGGATGAGGTTGCAAAAGTTGAAGGTAGTGGAAACACATCTGTGCTAACTAAATACACTTACACAGATAATAAAGTAAAAGGTAATTTTTACTACAGAATTAGGCAGGTAGATTATAACGGTGCAAACGATTACTCGAAAGTTGTTGGCGTTAAAAATCAAACTCAACAAAATATTTCACCTATTTATATTGCATCAGATAAACAAATTATTCTGCCCAATGTTGAATTAGAAGAAGTGAAATTGACAGGAATGAATGGAGCTAATTTTGCTATAAATTCAATAATAAATAACGGATTAGTTGAGCTTGATGTGCACCATTTACCCACTGGTATTTATGTATTAACAGCAAAATTTGAAGGACAGTTTTATTACTGGAAAGTTTTGGTAAACTAAGAACTTATACCGTAAGAATTAATTGTTATAAATCCTGCATCTCCATTATTTTTTCCTTATCAATGGGTTTAGAGTAAAACTTTTTAATTAGCGGTTTGCTTTTAGCTTTTAAAATATCATCATCAAAAACTGATGAAGTAAGCATCACAAACTTGCTCTCATGCTGCGATTTATATTTATCAGTGGCTACTTCATCAATAAACTCCCAACCATCCATTTCGGGCATACTTATATCCACAAGTATATAGTCAAAAATAGGTCCGTTGTTTTTCATGTTTTCGCTAAGTATGCTCAGCGCTTCAATTCCATGATATGCTACTACAATATTAGCATCAGGATACACCAATTTAAAAATGCGTTTGTTAATGTAATTGGTTACTTCGTCATCATCAATTAATAGTATATTCATTTTATTAAGTTGGGTTAAAGGTTGTTTTTATATTTACAGTTACTGTAGTTCCAATGTTAATGGTACTGTTTATATTTATTTTTCCGCCAAGTGTTTCAATTTGTTTTTTTATAATGTGCAAGCCAATCCCTGACCCTTCAATATTAGTATTAAACCGCTGAAAAAGCCCAAAAAGTTTTTCGCCATTTTTATCTAAATCAATGCCAATGCCATTGTCCCTTATTTGTATTTCAGTACCGCTATTTGTATGCAATGTAATAATTTCAATAACTGCGTTGCTATTTGGTTTCCTGTATTTAATAGCGTTTGAAATTAAGTTTAATAATATACTAGTAAGCGCTTTGTGGCTAAAGTAAATTTCTTTAACATCAAATTTGCAATTAATTAGGGTGTTTGTTTCAATAATTAACTGACTAATGGATTCTTTAACTTCATTAAATACCTGTTGGATATTTACAATTTGTAGGTCGTTATTTACATCTTTACTTGATACCACTTGTATTAAATCCTTTAACGTGTTTGATAGGTTTTTGGTAGTATCAGTAAGTTTTGCAATGATGTAATCGTTTTCTGGCGATGCGGGGTTGTTTCTATCATACAATTGCATTAAGCTAATTATATTAACTACTGGTGCACGCAAGTTATGTGAGGCCACATAGGCAAATTTCTCTAACTCGGCATTGCTCAATAATAACTCATCAGTAGTTTGCCTCAGTGTTTTAGTTTGTTTGCGTACTTCTTTTTTTAGCAAATAACTATAGCCAAGTATAAAAATTATACAAACCACCAATGCTAAACTAAAATACAGCACCATTCTAAATTTACCTTTGTATTCTATTGGTGTTTGGGTGTAAATAAAGCCATCGATGGTTGCATTTTGTGGCGAAAGGCCAAGTTGTTTATAGGTATTTAAAATGGTTTGCCAGCGGCCCGGGTTCATGTGTCCTACAGAGATTAAATTTGGCTCGGCAAGTTTATAAATTGCAGCAGCTTCTTGCAGTAAAATTTCTTTAGTAATTCCTCTTTCTTCTACACCAGGTAAGGTTAGTATATAGTCTGCCATCTCTTCTTGGTGTGCAAAAGCATATTCCCAACCTTTAATAATAGCACTCTTAATATTGTCAACTTGGGTATTGTTGTTTTTTATATAGTCTTGTGTGCTAAATAATAAATCACCATAAAAATCTACACCATAATCTACAGGGTTAATAATGTTGTATGGTATACCCATTTTATTAAGCATATAGGGTTCAAAAGAGATGTATCCAGATAAGGCATCAGCTTTACCGTTTACTAAATAGTTTAAATCCCAAACATGCTCTTTTAATTTAAGCAATGTCGGGTCAATTCCTTCTTTTAAAAATGTGGCTTTTATCTCCGTCCATCCTTGTTTAGAGGTGGCCATTATTTTTTTGCCAACTAAATCTGTAGGACTCTTAATATTACTTTTGGTTGATGTAAGTAAAATATAGGGTGAGTGTTGAAAAATTACTGCAATTACACAAAGTGGTTTTCCTGCAATAAAATCGGTAATTATTTCGGATGATGAAACTGCATATTCAACTTGGCCTTTAACTATCCTATCTACTATATCGATATTGGATTCCCCTTCAATTAGCTTAACATTTAATCCTGCATCTTTAAAATAATTATTTTTTAGTGCTGCATAGTAGCCCGCAAATTGAAATTGATGCTTCCACTTAAGTTGAATATTAACCGTATCTTGGGCATTAACCTGCTGCTTTATTGTTAAAGTGGCAAATAGCAAAAGCATGTAACAGATTATATTCTTTTTAAAAAACATCTATCGGCAATATATAACCTCTATTTGTCATCAACAAGTAAAATCTATAAATGTGCTTTAGTAGTGGATTATTGTCATAAGCAAACTAAAACGTATTTTGAAAATAACTTTTGATAGTGTAAACTTGAACCACATGGAAAACACATATTTTGCACACCAATCAGCTTTTGTTGATGAAGGTTGTACCATAGGTAATGGCACTAAAATTTGGCATTTTTCGCACATTATGAGTAATTGTGCAATTGGGCAAAATTGTAATATTGGCCAAAATGTGGTTATTAGCCCAGAGGTAGTTTTGGGCAACAACGTAAAAATTCAAAACAACGTATCAATATATACAGGCGTAACCTGCGATGATGATGTCTTTCTTGGTCCATCGTGTGTGTTTACCAATGTTACCAATCCGCGTAGTGCTGTTAATCGCAGAGGGTCGTATTCAAAAACACATGTAGGTAAAGGCGCATCAATTGGTGCAAATGCTACAATAGTTTGTGGGCATGATATTGGCAAATTTGCCTTTATTGGCGCTGGAGCTGTGGTAACAAAAAATGTTCCTGATTTTGCACTATTGGTCGGTAATCCTGCTCGCCAATTAGGCTGGATGAGTGAGTTTGGCCACCGTTTGCAATTTAATAAAGATGGTGAAGCTACTTGCCCAGAAAGCGGCCAAGTGTATTCGTTACAAAACAATGTGGTAACACGTGTTGCTTAGGCTAACAATAATTATTTGGCTATAAAGTATGCTTTAATTTTATTGGTATCCAAATTTCTTCTTCTGATGTGGGCGAGGTATTGCTGTATTTATCACCTAAAACTTCAAAGTGCGGTCTGTCATCAACATCATACTCCGATTCAGGAATCCATGTGCCAAAAATATATATAAAGGTTGGCGCAAAATCAGCAGGTAATCCTTTGTATAAAAATACAGCATACAAACCTCCTTCAAGGTTTAGCACTTCCATGTTTTCTGGTATGTCATTCTTATCATTAATTTCTACTGCTGCCCATTTGGTAAATGTATTATCGGGCGAAAAGCTATTTAAAGTTAGTACGCCAGTATATTGTTGTAGGCTGTACAATACATCACCAACGGTGTGTTTAATAAATTTACGCTGAGGCATAAATTTTTGCCAAAGTTGTGCCGTTGTATTGTGGGTTAAACTCATTTGCTGGTGTATGCCCACTAATATTTTAGGCTCAAGTGTTACTATTTTAGACATCAACATATCAATCAATTTAATTTAATTCTTTGTTTGATACTTTCCATTTCAACCCGCATACTTTTAAGCATATTCATTATGCTTTCCAGGTTAAGTTCTTCTTCTTTTTTATCAGATACATTTAGGGTACATACAAATTGCCAAACTTCTAGCACATCTGCTATGTGTACTTTATAGGTGTCGTAGTTTTTATTATCAGAGTGTAACTCTAATTCATCTCCTTTTTTAAATACACGTTTGTATACAATACCTTCATCTTTAGTAATTAATACATAGGTGCTACCATTGCTAATATCGGTTATATTTTCTACAAATTTACTCACCACAAAACTACCATCTTGCAAAGGAGGCATCGAGTCGCCTTTAATAGGAAATGCACGATGTTTGCCCACAATTTTAAAAGGCAAATTCATGTTGGGTAGTTGTTCAAAATAATCGGGGTCGCTGTAGCCATTTAAATATCCAGCCGAAGCACGTGCTGTAACTACCTCAACCAAATCGTTATTATTTGCATCAACCATAATAGGAAATAAAATACGGTTTTGGCCAATTTTTAATAATGCACTGGTATCTACTTTACTTAAATCGCATTTAATTAAAGCATCAATTGCTATATGAAACATGGCACTTAAACGCACTAAAATATCTACTGGTGGGTCGGCTCGTTCTTCTTCGTAAGAGCCAATACGGGCGCGGGTAATATTTAGTTTGTCGGCTAATTGTTGCTGGCTCCATCCTTTTAATGAACGCAAGTGTTTGATATTGTTTGATATTTTGCTCATAATAGTAAATACTAAAATTATTAGCACAATAATACTAAAATAATTGGTAATGTTGCAAACGTATTTTTTATGATTGATTACACAAAGTTGGTTATAGGTTGATTGGCGATTAAACCCAAATTACGCATTGGAAATGCATAATCGACAAAGAGGCTGTAAATCAGTTTTATGCAAAACTGCTAACATTTTCTTTGCCGAGGCTTCGGCA
>JAUCCO010000073.1:0-16923 GCA_034676125.1 Bacteroidia bacterium | reverse complement strand
CCCTAGTACTACCTACAATAATCCAGGAACCTATGTTGTGCGGCTTACGGTAAGTAATGTTTGTGCAAATAATATTAGAAAGTACGATACCATAAAGGTTTATGCAAGGCCAGTTGTGCAAATTGGCAATGTTACTTCGGGTTGTGTGCCGCATACGTTTACCCCAGTTAACAATACCATCAACCAAAGCCCTACGGCTACATATTTTTGGGATTTTGGAAATTCTCAAACATCAACCCTTAAAAACCCTGGCCCAATTACGTATAATACTACCGGCCCTTTTACTATAAAACTAGTGGTAACAGATACTTGTGGCAAAGATTCGCAATCGGTAAATATTGCAGTAAGTACTTTGCCTACTGCTCAATTTAACGCAGATACCGTTTGTAGAACCAATGCTACTCATTTTAGTGGAAATTCAACACTGGCTTTGGGTGATATAATTACTGAGCATAAGTGGTATTTTGGTAATGGCGATAGTGCAACTTCTGCAGCATCAACCCAAAATTACACTTACCCAACACACGGAACATATACTGCCGTATTAAAAATAACTACCGATAAAAATTGTGTTGATAGAGATACTATTCAGTTAGAAGTAAAGCCTTCGCCAATTGTTAGTTTTAATAATTTGCCAGCTACCATTTGCGATAAACAAGCCGTAACATTTAATGGAACAGCAACTACCACTTTACCTAATACCATTACCCAACACCGCTGGAGTTTTGGCACAGGAGATAGCGCTAGGGTTGAAGATACCAGTTATGTTTTTCCAACACACGGAAGTTATTTGGTAACCTATACCGCAGTTAATAATTTGGGTTGTTTTGATACATCAACTAAAACCATTAACGTAAGGCCAAATCCAGTAGCGAGGCTGCTTAGAAACAACTCTTGCAGTAATCAATTTACACAATTTACAGATAGTTCTACAATTGTTGCAGGTAGCACAATTACTCAATGGGATTGGGATTTTGATAACAATGGAATTACCGATAGCACCACACAACACCCAAGCTATAAATTTACAAGTGCCAATAGTTTTAATACTAAATTAAAAGTTACTACCAATTTTGGGTGCCATAATACAGATAGTATTATTACGGTTGTAAATGCAAGTCCAATTGCTAATTTTAATGCAACAAATGCTTCGGTTTGTTTAAACGATTCATTCCAATTTAATAATTTATCAACTGGAGCAAATGTGTTTAGGTGGAATTTTGGAAACACCATAATTGATGTAATTGATAGTACAACTTCGGTTATTAAATACAAGTACACCGACACAGGAATGTATGTGGTAAAACTACATGCACAAAGCGCACAAGGATGTAAAGATTCTACTACACGCACAGTAAATGCAAGGCCATTACCTAAAGCCAATTTTGTAATTAACGATTCGATAGGATGTGCTCCTTTTAATTTTACTTTTAATAATACATCTACACTTGCCGATAGTTATAAATGGTTGGTAAATAATATCCAAACATCAACCCAAACTAACCGTGCAGATACTTTAATAAACCAAAGTGGCCAAGTAGTAAATATTAAATTAATTGCGTTAAACCAATACAATTGCAAGCCCGATACGGCTATAAAAACCTTGTATACTTTTGGTAATCCTATACCAAATTTTACCATGAGTAAAGATAGTGGTTGCGGACCAATGTCGGTTGCGTTTACCAACACCACACCAAACGGAATTAATTATATTTGGAGGTTAGGAAATGGACAAACAGTTACCTCTACAAATGCTGCAAGTGTTTATCCTGCATCAATTAACAGTGATAGTATTTTTACCATAAAATTAATTGCCATAAACGGCCCTGGTTGTGCAGATAGTATTAGTAAAACAGTGCGTGTTTTTCCTAATCCTAAAAGTATTTTTACACCAAATATAAATACTGGTTGCGGGCCATTGGGTGTAACATTTAATAATACATCAACCCACAATTATGGTGGCATACAAAGCAACATGAGTTTTGCGTGGCAGTTTGGCAATGGGCAATTATCAGCACAAACAAATCCAACAAATATTTTTAATGCATCTGCAATTCAAGATACCATTTACACCACCAAATTAATTGCATTTAGTAGGTTTGGATGTAGCGATACATCAACAGCAAATATTAGGGTTTACCCAAATGCAAAAGCAAGGTTTGTAATCGATAATCCTGCTGGTTGTGGTCCTTTAAATACTGGTTTTACCAATACCTCTATTCCTAATGATACGGGTACAATTGGCATTATGAGTTTTGCATGGCGTTTAGGCAATGGCCAAACATCAACCCAAGTAAATCCAAGCACAACTTATCTTGCATCAAAAACTATTGATAGCGTTTACCAAGTTAGGTTAATTGCGGTAAGCGAGCATGGTTGTAAAGATACAGCCTATCAAGCAGCAAGGGTTTATCCTAAACCAAAGGCACAGTTTACACAAAATAATTTAACAGGTTGTGGTCCACTAAATGTGCAGTTTACCAACACATCAATACCAAACGATACAGGTACAATTGGCATAATGAGTTTTGTTTGGCAATTGGGAAACGGGAATTCTACAATCACACAAAATGCTTCGTCAAACTATATCGCAAATTTATTAACGGATAGTGTTTATCAAATAAAATTACAAGCCACAAGCGAACATGGTTGTATTGATACCACATCCAGCACAGTTAGGGTGCATCCAAAACCAATTACAAGTTTTACCAATAATAAAAACACGGGTTGTGGGCCGTTAAATGTGCAATTTACCAACACCTCACAATTGGCAACTAAATATTATTGGCAATTTGGTGCTAGTGATACTTCATCAAAAACAAATCCTTCGTATGCGTTTTTATCATACCCAATTTACGATTCGGTTTACACCGTTTTATTAGCTACACAATCTCAATACGGTTGTTTGGGTGATACCGTAAGCACTAGTATTATTGCTAGGTATAACCCGGTTGCAAATTATTTTGCATCAAACGATAGTATTTGTGGAACAGGAAATATTGCGTTTTTTAATGCTTCGTTAGGTGGTATACAACACCGCTGGAATTTTGGCAACGGACAACTTTCATCAGCTATAAATCCGGCAAGTAATTTTGCTGCTTTACCTACAAAAGATACTACGTATTTGGTGCGTTTGGTTACTACTTCGCCTTATGGATGTAGTGATACTCTAATAAAGCCCGTAACCGTAAATGCATTACCTGATGCTACTTTTGCTAATGTTACCGCAGCTTGTACACCCTATAAAGTGGTGTTTAATAATACCTCTTTACGTGGTGTGAGTTATTTATGGGATTTTGGTGATGCAACAACTGATACTACAAAAAATGCAACCAAAACCTTTGAGAATAATGTTACTTTAGTTAACAGAATTTATCCGGTTACGCTTACTGCGTTTAGCAAAAGTGGTTGTATTGATACAGCAAAAAGAAACATCACGGTTTATCCATTGCCAATTGCCAAATTTGTGGCAAATAACCCTACTGGATGTGGACCATTAACTACTGGTTTTACCAACACATCAACCCCAAATGATACCACTATTGCAAGTTTTGCTTGGCGTTTTGGAAATGGCCAAACATCAACCCAAGCAAGCCCTAGCACAACCTACCTTGCATCAAAAACAAAAGACAGTACATACCAAATAAGGTTAATCGCCACCAGTCAGTTTGGGTGTAAAGATACCACCTATCAAACCACACGCGTGTACCCTAAACCAAAGGCCGCATTTACCCAAAATAATACAGTTGGATGTGGACCGTTGGGCGTGCAGTTTACCAATACTTCCACTTCAAACGATTCGGGTGCTACGGGTGCAATGAGTTATGTTTGGACATTAGGTAACGGAAATTTCGCCAATACGTTTAATGCTTCTGCTACCTACGTGGCCGGTTTATTTGCTGATACTATTTATAAAATAAAATTACAAACCAGCAGCGTTTATGGTTGTATTGATACCATATCTAGCACCGTAAAAATTCATCCAAAACCTATTACAAGTTTTACAAAAAATAAATCAGAAGGTTGTGGTCCGTTAAATGTTCAGTTTACCAATACATCGCAATTGGCAACTAAGTATTATTGGAAATTTGGTGCTAGTGATACTTCATCAAAAACAAATCCTTCGTATGTATTTTCATCATACCCTATAAACGATTCGGTGTATCAAGTAAAGTTGGCAACACAATCTCAATACGGTTGTTTGGGTGATACGGTAAGCACTAATATTATTGCTAGATACAAGCCCATTGCAAATTATTTTACATCAAACGATAGCATTTGCGGTACAGGTAATGTTGCCTTTTTTAATACCTCAACAGGTGGTGTTCAAAACCAGTGGGCATTTGGCAACGGACTAACATCTACGGCTATAAATCCAGCAAGTAATTTTGCTGCTTTGCCAACTAAAGACACTACTTATTTGGTGCGATTAATTACTTCATCACCATACGGATGTAAGGATACTTTGATAAAACCTATTAAGGTAAACGCATTGCCAGATGCTGCTTTTGCTAATGTTACGGCAGCATGTACACCCTATAAAGTGGTGTTTAATAATACCTCGTTACGTGGTGTAAAATACCTTTGGGATTTTGGTGATGCAACAACTGATACTACAAAAAATGCAACCAAAACATTTGAAAACAATATTACTTTAGTTAACAGAATTTATCCGGTTACGCTTACTGCATTTAGCAAAAGTGGTTGTATTGATACGGCAAAAAGAAACATCACGGTATACCCATTGCCCAATGCGATTTTTACAGCCAATAAGTCGCAAAGGTGCGATACTACCGAGTATAATTTTAATAACTCAACCCAAGGTGCTAGCAATTATGTATGGAGTTTTGGTGATGGACAAACAAGCGGCTTACAATCGCCAAAACATTTTTATCGAACCAAAGCCAATATCGATTCTAACTACTACATACGCATGGTGGCAACTAGTGCAAATGGTTGTAAAGATACTGCCCAAGCAACAGTAATTGCGCATCCTTTGGTGTTGTCAGATTTTGAAGCAGCGGTTACTTCGGGCTGTTTAAATTTAGATGTAGCGTTTATAAATAAATCGCGTAATGCTAAAAATTATTTTTGGTTGTTTGGTGATGGTGCAGGTTCAAATGATAGTATTCCTAAACATGCATACAGCAATGCCGGAGCATATCATATTTCGTTAATTGCATACGATAAATTTGGCTGTAGCGATACCACAACAAAAACGAGCTATATCAATATTTACGAAATTCCTAAGGCACAATTTGTGTATTTGCCAGGCCAACCACAAGTGCCAAATACTACAGTAAACTTTAGTGATAGGTCGTACATAAGTACTGGAAGCTTGTTTTATAATTGGAATTTTGGCGACCCCAATAGTGTAAATAATACATCAAACCTGCAAAATCCATCGCATACTTTTACCGATTCGGGAAATTACCAAGTGCGCTTAATAGTAAGCAGTATCAATGGTTGCAGCGATACAATTATAAAAAGTTTATATGTATTTCCGCAAAAGCCTACTCCCGATTTTGATTATACACCTAAAGAAGGTTGTAAACCATTGTTGGTTAGTTTTACCAATTTAAGCAAACACGCAAACGGATACGAGTGGGATTTTGGCGATGGAAATACTTCTGCCGAAGAAAATCCTACTCACATTTATACAAGAGACGACACCTACACCGTAAGGCTTAAATCGTTTGGTCCTGGTGGAGACTCAACAATAGTAAAAGTAAAAATAATTACGGTGCATGATTTGCCAAGAGCGCGTTTTATTGCTGCACCAACAGCTATGTTTTTACCAAATGCCACTGCTGTATTCACAAACACTTCTTTTGATGCTTACCGCTCGGCTTGGCGCTTAATCGACCAAGACAGTCAAACCGTATTTACAGATACCAATACCAACAGTTCTTATTATTTTACAAAAAGGGGAATTTATAGTTTGGAGCTGATAGTGATGAACCAATTTGGCTGTACTGATACCGCCTACGGTAAAGATATTATTAGGATTGAAAATAATGGAGCGGTGCATGTACCAAGTGCTTTTTCGCCAAATGCAGATGGTATAAATGATGTTTTTTTTCCTGTAAAAACGGGTGTTAAAAACGAAGATTATTTATTTAGGGTTTATGATCGTTGGGGCAAATCTGTATTTGAAACTACTGATTTAAATATGCCTTGGGATGGTACCGACAATGGTGATGTAGATGCAGTAACCGAAACGTATGTGTGGCTGGTAGAAGGTGTTTTTGTAACTGGCGAAAGGTTTTCTAAAAAAGGTACAGTTACCTTACTGCGTTAATAAAAAGCACAAAAAAAACCGAATGCAATTAAGCAGTCGGTTTTATAATATAATGGGTTAAATAATGTTACTCGGCAGCCTGAGTTTCTTCAGTAGCTTCTTCTTCTGGCTCAATACCTAACATTAAATTTTTAATTTCCTGTAATTCTTCTTTGTTGTATTTATTGTCGTAATCAGCAAATAAATCAAGTAAGTAAGCTAAATTACCTTTTCCATCTTCTTCTTCAAGAAATAAGAAAGTATAATCATCGTTTTCCTCAATGTTTTCGTAAGCTAAACGAATCATTTTTACATAACCTGGCTCGTTTTTGTTTGATTTAAACCACTCGCGTAAAGCTTTTAACTCAGTAACTACTTTAGCGTTAATTCCTTCGCTAGCAAGTGTCTTTTTTATTGCATCAATCTGTTGCATCATTACTTATTTTTTGAATTATTGAGTGCGAAACTACATTTTTGTATGTTTTAAAAAAAATTTACTTCGTAGCAAGTTCAAAACTTTATGATGAAACCCGCATTTACCATAGTTTTATTAATTATTTCCAACCTATTTATGACCTTTGCATGGTATGGACATTTACAGTTTCAAAAAATAACCTGGCTAAAAGGATTGGGGCTTGTGGGCATTATTTTAATAAGCTGGTTTATTGCTTTTTTCGAATACCTTTTTCAGGTTCCAGCCAATAGAATTGGGCATGTTTCGCATGGTGGTCCGTTTAACATGTTCGAGTTAAAAACCATTCAAGAAGCCATAAGCCTTGTGGTATTTGTGCTGGTAAATATCTTTGTTTTTAAAGAAGGCAACCTGCAATGGAACCACGTACTAGGTTTTGCCCTGATAGTTTTAGCTGTATTTATAATCTTTAAAAAATGGTAATTACAAATTTGCTTTAAAAAGCTTTACGGCAATGGCTAAAAGTATAATTCCAAAAAACTTACGTACCAATGCTAATCCCGATTTACCTAAAACACGCTCGATGTGTTTGGTAGATTTTAACACTATAAAAACGATGATTAAGTTAACCACAATACCAGCAAAAATATTTTGAATATGGTAAACTGCTTTTAAGGAGATAATAGTAGTTAAAGTTCCGCTACCTGCGATAATCGGAAACGCAATGGGTATAATACTGCCAGATTTTTCATCGGGGTCGGTTCTAAAAATATCAATTCCTAAAATCATTTCAATGGCTATAATAAATATTACAATAGAACCCGCTAATGCAAATGATGAAACATCAATACCAAATAAATTAAGCAAACGCTCGCCAATTAATAAAAACAACACCATTAAAATACCAGCGGCAATGGTTGCTTTGCCCGAGTCGATATGTGCTATTTTTTTACGTAGCGAAAGTATGATAGGTATAGCACCTAAAATATCAATCATTGCAAATAAAGTAAGGGTAATTGTTACAATTTCTTGTAATGAGAAAAAATCCATGCGGCAAATTTAGTGTTTATATTTTGTATATTATGTTAACTAAATGTTATACCATAACAAAAGTTACCATTGTTGTAGCAAGTTTTCAATAGCCATACAAGTATGTAGAATTTACACTTAAAAACTTAACTTGCACACAAATATTAACTCATGATTCTTTCGTCACAGCACTTAGTAAAAAAGTATAAAAAACGTACCGTAGTAAATGATGTTTCCATTCATGTAGAACAAGGTGAATGTGTTGGCTTGTTGGGACCAAATGGCGCTGGTAAAACTACAACTTTTTATATGACCGTTGGGTTAGTAAAACCCGATAATGGAACCGTAACTTTGGATGGTGAAGACATTACACCACTGCCAATGTATAAAAGGGCACAAAAAGGTTTAGGATACCTGCCTCAAGAGGCTTCTATTTTTAGAACTTTAAGTGTTGAGGATAACATAAAAGCAGTTTTAGAAATGACCAAGCTAACTAAAGCAGAGCAAACTGATAAGTTGGAGGAGTTACTTGAAGAGTTTGGTTTAAACCGCGTACGTAAAAGTATGGGTAATGTGCTTAGTGGTGGCGAGCGTAGGCGTTGTGAGATTGCACGTGCCTTAGCGGTAAATCCAAAATTTGTATTACTTGATGAACCATTTGCTGGAATTGACCCAATTGCGGTTGAAGATATTCAGCAAATTGTGGCTAAACTTAAACATAGAAATATTGGTATTTTAATTACCGATCATAATGTACACGAAACTTTAAGTATTGTGGATAGAGCATATTTATTATTTGAAGGTAAAATGTTAAAGGCTGGAACAGCTAGAGAACTGGCCGATGACGAAATGGTACGCAAAGTATATCTTGGGCAAAACTTTGTGTTGAGGTAATAATTGAAATTTATTAACTTTGACTTTTATAATCAACTAAAAAAAGAAAAACACAATGAAAAAAGTATTTGCAACTTTAACTATTGCTGGTGTAGCATTGGTATTTGCTTCTTGCGGAAGCGAAACTCCTAAAACAGATTTAAACGCTCAAGAACAAGCTGCTGTAGATAATACTATAGTCTCTGACGAAGCTGCGGGTGATATGATGGCTGACTCTATTAGTGCACTTATTGGTGCTGATACTACAATGGCAGAAGAAAGCCACGAAGGTCACGACCATGATGGACACACACACTAATTGAAACTCCTATTTTAAAAAAAAACAGCGAACCAAATTTTGGTTCGCTGTTTTTTTTAACGATTACAAAGTTAGGGAGAGGAGCTACAAAGATTACAAGGTTATGAAAGATTACAAAGTTGCGCAAGCGCGAGTTAAGGTTTTACAAATTTGAGGATAATTATCGAGTTTAAGAAAATCCCCAACCTTGTAATTTTTGTAATCTTTGTAACCTTGTAATCCAAAAATCTTCCAAAGAAAAAGAATCTACAAACCAAGAAAAACATCCTAGTAAAATCCATCTTCCCCAACCTTGTAATTTTTGTAATCTTTGTAACCTTGTAATCCAAATATCGTCCTAAGGAAATGAATCTACAAACTCAGTAAAACATTGTGGTTAAGCAAATCCCCAGCCCTGTAATTCGACTCCTTTTACTTCTTAATTTTTACAAAAACAATCTCACTCTCTTTCGCTTTTTTGGTAAGTTTTTTACCTAATAATACTATTTCAGTAGAGGTTTCATATAGGTTTGTATTGTTATAATCTAACGCCCACTCATCATTAATAAACGATTGAATTGGTGCTGCTTGTTTTCCTTCAATATCATACTTTACTATTTGTAA
The DNA here is from genome assembly GCA_034676125.1 of Bacteroidia bacterium. Lineage (GTDB taxonomy): Bacteria > Bacteroidota > Bacteroidia > UKL13-3 > UKL13-3 > UBA6183. Next base: position 7,407 of record JAUCCO010000073.1, on the reverse strand, counting down.
AGCGTTAGCCAAAAACTTGAACTTTTTAGCTGAAAGTATGCCAGTTTTGCTGTCAAATTTATTATAAACTCCATAGTCGTGAAGCAACCAATAGGCAGATTTTCCATCAGCAGAAAAATGTAATGAACCACGCGCAAGTATTTTTTCTGGTTTGGCCAAATAGTTTTCCATATTACCGCTTTGGTCAAAAACCATTGCCACTAAAGGGCCAAGTTTGCCTGCAAAATTATTTTGTGCTGTTATAAATAATTTACCATTTATGTCTTGTAGTTTGATTGATGAATTATGAAAAGAAGCTTTAGCACTTCCTTTAATTCCTGGTACTACTTTTAGTATAGTTTGTGCCTTTTTTTCGTCAATACTTGTTGCATATTGTAACTTGCCATTAGCAACTTTTGCAATTTGTATTGCGGTATATTCTTTCCATTTAGGAATTGCAAAATCTTTATAAACGGTGTTTTTTGTACCAGAAATACCTTGCAAATAAACCGAACCATTTGATTCTAAAATTTCGGTAATTACCCATTGTGAATTAGGTGCCAAAAATTTAAATTGTTCCATAATTGTAAATGTTTCACCATTAATTCTAATGTACTCGTATTGGTTAGCAGGAGCAACTGTAAGTTTCGATTTTTTGTAATTAATGGGAGTCATTATCATTACATAATCAAACACACCTGGTGCCTTTTCTATTTCTTTAACGGTAGGCAAACATTGGTAATCAAACGACAATGAAACCTCTTTAGTTACACCACCTTTTGCATCGTATTTTCTAAACACATAATGTTGTTTATCCTCTGGGCCAACGCCTACAGTATTAAATAAAATATTACCACCATCAGGTACAGGATTGTTAAACATCGGAATCCATTTTTGACCCTTTTCTTCTTTGGTATCAATAACATCAACAGTTTCTACAACCGGAATTTCACCGCAAAATTCTCCACCCTTGGTTTGACTAACTGTGGGCTGACAACCAATAACAGAAACATTAACTTTAAAGCCAGATATACCAGCAGTTCCTGTAACCACATTTTTAAACATAAAGGCATTGTTAACTTGCCGTGTTAAACTAGCATTGCTTTTAAACATTGTTTTTCCAATACCAATAAGTGTAGTATTACCTGCAAGGTTTGCCGGAGTGGGCATATAAGTTTTACCAAACACATATTCATTATTTACCATGGCATCTTCAGATGATTCGTATTTTTTTGACTCATTGTTTTCCATTACAAACTGTTCATCAAAAGAAATCTTATCGATGCTCCATTTTAAGCCACGATAAGTGCTTGTACCTGTCCAGCCATTTCTCGATACATCACAGATTGGTTGTGCAAATTTTACATAAACCTTGTTGGTATTAGGGTCGCGGCCTGCATCAATCATAGTCCAGCCTTTGTGTTTTTTAACCGATTCAAGCTCAAAGCCTTTTGTAGTTACTTCTACTTGTGCAATACTTGCATAAGATAAACAAAGTAATAACCCTGTTACTATTTTACTTTTCATATTATACTATTTGATAAAGGTTTTTAACAGTTATGCTAGCTAAACTTACATAAGCCTAGTTAGCAACTGTTAGTTTTATATTTATTGCTTAATAATTTTTTGGGTTGATGAACCAACATTAGATTTAATAGTTGCGAAGTATAAACCAGTGCTTAGTTCAGCTAAATCTACAACTGCTTGATTGGCATTAAGTGAAACCGAAACTTGGTATAACTTTCCGGTTACATCAGTTACCACAACTTCGTTAATGGTGTTACCTAAATCTGTTTCAATATTTACCAAACCGTTTGATGGGTTAGGATATATGTTACTTACAAATTGATTTGATACATTATTTAAACCTGTAGAGCCAGTTCCTATTTGATAAAAACCTATAAAGTAAGCACCAACATTTCCCCCAGTTGCAGGCATGTTGTGGCTACCAAATTTAATACTAGTTGAATACACACCTACACCAATCAGTTTGTTATTAGATTGTGAAAGATACTCCATTGTTCCGCCAGCTATGCCACCGTTTGCTTTTAAAAATGAAGTTAATAATCCCGCTTTATCGTATTGTGCTACAAACTGTTCGGCAGCTAACAGGTTTGAAGAAAGTTTAGCTTCAACACTATCTGTTGCAGAAGATTGAAGGTATAAGTTTCCATTTGTATTTCCGCACACATACACCTTTCCATTAACAAACTGAGCACCCAATAAAGGACCATGTAACACATTACTTGCTCCAGTAATTTTTGATAATACCCTTGTCCAAACGTGGGCACCATCAGCACCATTTATTTTTACCAAATATCCTTGTGCCTTTTTTATTTGATAGCTAGATGTAAAGTTACTGGCCATACCGCAAGCATAAAAATTCCCCTCATCATCAACTGTTAAACCATAAAGGTTGTTTACACTATTGTCATCATCATAAGTTACAGCCCATTGCGCTTGGCCTGCAGTATTATACTTTACTACAAAATGCGAAGCTTGGTTATAGCTTAAGGTTTTGCTGTTGCCAAAATCAAGAGCGGTTGACAAGCCTAAGCTGTATGCAGCCACAGAAACCTGATTGTTATCGGCAACTAAATATTTTGGTATTGCGGCTCCTCCTTTTGTAAGCTGTATCCAGTTATTTGTACCATCTAACCCAAACTGCGCGACAACAGCTACGTTATTGCCATACAAGTTCATGGGATATGAAACATTACCAAATTTAAAATTACGTCCTGTTACATGCGCCAACCAATACACTTTGTCGCCAACAACTTTTACGTCTACACCTCGATCTGTTCCAGGTGCATCTCCATTAAATTCGCCCATACGATGCCACCAAACTTTTCCGGTAGCATTTACCCTAGCCACAAAAGCATCCGCAGTATAAAAACCAGTGCCTGCCACAGTGTAAAACGGTTCAATTGAATCGTTGCCATAACTTAAAGTGCCATTAACATTACCTGTAATAATTGCACCACCATTACCATCGTCTGCAATAGCATTGATTGTATGAATGTATCCAATACGTGGGCTGCCCGTTAATGCTGTGCTCCACTCTACTGTATTAGCAGCATTGTATTTAGATAGTGTAAGTCCGCTAGCCCAAAAATAACCCCCATCCGCAGTTGGAACAACAGAGCCTTGCTTAGGCACGGCTAAAAGGTTCACATCTAGTTTGGTGAAACCCGAAACAGAAAGATCTTGTGCCAATGCCGTTATGGCTGTAAGTCCTAAGACAATAGATGTAAGTACTAATTTTTTCATTTCTTTAAGATTTAATAATTGTGTGCTACAAATATTATTTAGAAGTGAAACTTGTAAAATAGTACATATTGCGTATTTTTATTGCACCCTAATTTTAACCTTTAATGCGATTTTTTTTTACCCTACTTATCATTTTATTGTGGCAAGGTGCAAATGCACAATTGCAGCGTAACTATACCATATACAATGTAGATAATGGTTTATCGCAAAACACAGTTTGGGATGCCATACAAGATTATAAAGGATTTATGTGGTTTGGCACAGCCGATGGTATAAATAGGTTTGATGGTTACAAAATGCACAAATACCAAAGAAGCGAAAACAATAAAACCACAATTGGTGGAACTACAACGTTTAACTTTTTTGAGGATACTAAAAATCAACTATGGATTGCCCACGATAGAGGTATTGATGTATACAATAGGCCGTTTGATAATTTTATTAGGATAAATCAGGGTCAAAATGGTGCGGCAATTATTGGACAATCTAATGATAGTATAGTATGGGCAATTTTAAAAATGAATTACATACATGGATATAATATAAACACCTTAAAATTGGTGCATAAAATTCCTGTAAAATTTAATTGGCATAATTCTCATGGTTCCACATTATCAAGCGTAAAAATTAACAATAGTTTTTTTATTGGTGATATGCAAACCACCATAATTGAATTTATACCTGCCAAGCTTGAAGTTAAATACCATGTAATTACCAAAGAGATTGGATTTCATTTGCATCAGTTAAGTGATTCAACTTTTTGCAGGTTCTACAAAAATTCCGTATCGCTAGTTACAGTAGTTAATAACAAAATCAGCGTAAAAAGTATATCCTATCCTCACACGAAGTTGTATTTTTTTACTGGCGGTACCATTTACGATAATAAAATATATGCTACAGGAAGTTCGGGTTTATTTGTGTTTGATAAAACTACTTTATCACCAATTAGAAGGGAAATTAACTTTAATGCTACTGGCAATACGTCTTTTTATTACATACAAAATGCCCGCTCTGATAAAAACAATAATTTATATTTATGCTCAAACGGAGGAGGCTTATATGTTTATTCTCCATTTAGAAATAAATTTAAACATTACACCAATAATAATTCGCAAAAAAACCTTGTAAAAGCAATTACTAAATTGCCTGATGGAAGAATATTGGCTGGGGTTTATGCAGAAGGTTTAACAAGTTACAATGCCGATGGAACCTTTAAAATAATAAAGCAAAATTTACCCGAAGACCAAGTTGAAACAGTAAATGCATTTTACCCTAAAACCAAAACAGAACAGTGGCTTATTTATGCCAATAAAATTTCTACGCTAAACACAAACACACATCAAATAAAATGCTACACTTTAGCAAATACAACTATTGGCTTCCCGTATCCAGTTATCGACTCGTTGTTTGGCCGGTTAGTTGTAAATGGGTCTATTAAAACTAACTCATTCATAATTGATGTATACACCCAAAAAATACTATATAGTTTAGATATAAATAATATGAGCTGTTACAAACAGCTAAATGATTCTGTTGCAATAATAGGGGGAATTGAAGGTGTTTTTTTATTTAATAAAAACACAAAAACAACTACAAAAACGCCTATAAAAAACTTTGTTAAAAGCATATCAATTTATGGCAAAAATCAAATTTATTTGGCCACAATTAACGGGCTATTTTTAGTAGATAATAACTGTAATATTAAACAGCATTACACCGTTAGTAACGGACTTACAAATGAGTTTATTTATGGATTACTAACTGATAAACATGGCAATATTTGGTTTAGCCATAACAAAGGTATTAGTGAATTAAACCCAGCATTAAATACTTTTAAGCATTATGGTGTAAAAGATGGTTTACAGAGCAGTGAGTTTAATACTGGAGCATATTATAAAGACGAAAATGGGCTTCTTTATTTTGGTGGTGTAAATGGCGTAAATGTAATCGACCCCGATAATATTGTTGAAAATACCACAGCGCCAAATATTAGTATTAACGAAATTTTTTTAGACGATTTACCTTACAAAACTGATAGTAATTACAACGAAATAAAACAACTTAAACTTAATTATTTACAAAACACTTTATCATTTGATTTTTCTGCTTTAGACTTTAGCCAGCCAGAAAACAATACCTATAAATATACCCTTGAAGGGTATGATGCAAATTGGATTGAAAGTGGCACTAAACATTTTGCTAGGTATGCTAATTTACCCGCAGGCAATTACACATTTAAAGTAATTGCGGCTAATGGTGATGGGTACTGGAGTAAAAATCCAAAGAGCATTTATATTTCTATCATTCCGCCCTTTTGGCAGCGAAGGTGGTTTTTTATTCTTACCATTTTACTTGCTATTGGCTTGCTAAGTACAGGTGTATATTTGTTTAACAAACGCCAAAAAATTAAATTAATACGCGAGTTAGAGCTTCAACATAAATTAGACAAAGAACGCATGCGTATTTCGCAAGATTTGCATGATAATGTAGGCGCTCAACTAAGTTATTTAATTACAAATATAGAATGGATGTTAAATCATCCTGAACAAGTAGACAAAGCCGAAGAATCAAAACGATTATTGGCACTAACCGAGAGTGGAAGAAATACCATTTTAACGTTAAGACAAACCATTTGGGCAATTAGCCAAAGCAGTTTAAATGTAGATGATTTTGCAGATAGGTTTAAACAGTTTGCCCTAAAAATGATGGAGTTTAATAAAGTGGTACAACTTAATTTTACCGAACAATTTGATACCAATAATAAACTTTCGCCCGAAGTTGCTCTAAACTTATTTAGAATTTGTCAGGAGGCGTTTAACAATTGTTTTAAACATGCAAAGGCTTTAAATATTAACATAAACTTTGGCAGTAATAAAGAAATACTTTTTTGGGTTGAAGTTGCCGATAATGGCGTTGGATTTAACCCTAGTGAGCATTTTAATGGCCATTATGGACTAGAAAACATGAAGACAAGAGCAGGCGAAAATGGAATTGAATTAACTATAAAATCAAAATTTGGACAAGGAACCATAATTAGATTAGAAGTTAAAAAATAATACATTTTACGTATATCTATTAAGCTAAACTAAACACACCTTTGTAAGCTAATACGTACCCACAGTGATTAAGATAGCCATAGTTGATGATAAGCAACCTAACAGGGTTTCGTTGCAAGAAAAATTAGCATTTACCTCAAATGTAAAAGTGCTTTTTACAGCAGCAAACGGAACAGAATATTTGGCCGAAATGAAAAAATGTAAAGAATTGCCGGATATCGTTTTGATGGATATTGACATGCCTATTATGAATGGAATAGAAGCCGTAAATGTAAGTGCAGAGCTTTACCCCAATTCAAAATGCTTAATGTTAACCGTGTTTGATGATGATGAAAAAATATTTGAAGCCATTAAAGCTGGTGCAATTGGTTATTTATTAAAAGACGAAAGCATTGAGAGAATTGTAAATGCCATGAACGAAGTAATTGAATATGGTGGCTCGCCAATGAGCCCTAGAATTGCGCGTAAAGCTTTGCAAATTTTAGGTGGTGCAAAAATTGAAGTTCAGAAAAAGCAAGAATCAATTTTAACTGATCGCGAAATGGAAATTTTAAAAGGTTTGGTTGAAGGACTAGACTATAAAGGCGTTGCAGATAAACTGTTTATTAGTCCGCATACGGTGCGTACACACATTACCAATATTTACCAAAAATTACATGTAAGCCGAAAAACACAAGCCGTAATGCTTGCCGTTAAAAACAAGTGGTTTATGATGTTTTAATTTGCTTTTTTAACCCAAATTACGCATTGGAAATGCATAATCGATAAAGAAACTGTAAATCAGTTTTATGCAAAACTGCTAACATTTTCTTTGCCGAGGCTTCGGCACGGGATTAACCCAACTAAATCAAGTAGTTCGATTTTTCAAATCTTCTATTGATTAATCTGGGTTTAACAATACATATTTGAGTGAAGTTAGTAACGGATAGTTTTTTAAATCTTTAGTTATTGCTTAATAAGTTTTTGGGTTGATGTGCCATTTTTTGTGATAACTGTTACAAAATAAACACCCGTGTTAAGGTTCGATAAATCTATTGGCTGATTTGTATCAAATACTTGGTGTAAAAGTTGACCTTGAGTGTTTGTAACATCAACTTTTAAT
>JAUCCO010000072.1:0-17097 GCA_034676125.1 Bacteroidia bacterium | reverse complement strand
AATGGTCAGCACGCTTGCGTAAAATGGTCAGCACGCTTGCGTCAGACCATTTTACTGAACTTGCATCAGACCATTTTGCTGAAAACGCTGCGAAAACTGGGTAAAACTTGTGGAAAAACAAAGCCATAAAATGTAGTTTAATGTTAGGATAGTAAGCCTATTGGGCTTATCTTTACGCATTAATTGTTGCATATTTATAATGTCAGATAGTTTAATGGAAAACAAAGGAAATTACGGTGCCGAAAATATTCAGGTACTTGAAGGGCTAGAAGCGGTAAGGAAAAGACCCGCAATGTACATTGGCGATATTGGTACAAGGGGTTTGCATCACCTAGTTTATGAAGTTGTAGATAATTCGATTGACGAGGCATTAGCAGGCCATTGTAACAACATACATGTTACCGTACATCAAAACAATGCAATAAGTGTATTAGATGATGGCCGTGGTATACCAACAGGTATAATGGCTAAAGAAGGCAAATCGGCATTAGAGGTTGTAATGACGGTTTTACATGCTGGTGGTAAGTTTGATAAAGATACATACAAGGTTTCTGGTGGTTTGCACGGTGTTGGTGTAAGTTGCGTAAATGCACTTTCAATTTTGTTTAGTGCAACAGTTTACCGCGATGGTAAAATATTTCAACAAGAGTATAGCTGTGGTAAGCCATTGTATGATGTAAAAGTAATAGGTGAGTCAGATAAAAACGGTACTTTAATTTACTTTGAACCAGATACCAGTATATTTACCACTAACGAATATAAATTTGATACCCTTGCAGCTCGTATGCGAGAGCTTTCATATTTAAATAAAGGTATTCGTATTACTATTAAAGACGAACGTCCTGATGAAGCTGGAAATATACGTGAAGAAGTCTTTTTTAGTGAAGGCGGATTAAAGGAATTTGTAAATTACCTTGATGGTACACGCGATAAAATATTACCTGAACCTATTTATATAGAAGGTGAAAAAAATGGTACGCCTGTTGAAGTTGCAATGATTTACAACAGTGGTTATGCAGAAAACTTACATAGTTATGTAAATAATATTAACACACATGAAGGCGGCACACACGTAGCTGGTTTTAGAAGAGCATTAACACGTACCCTTAAAGCTTATGGCGAAAAAGAGGGCATGTTTAAAAACCTTAAATTTGAAATTGCTGGTGATGATTTTAGAGAAGGATTAACAGGTGTTATTTCGGTTAAAGTTCAAGAGCCTCAATTTGAAGGACAAACCAAAACAAAACTAGGTAATAGCGAAGTTACTGGAGCGGTTGATCAAGCGGTGGGCGAAATGCTTAACAATTATCTTGAAGAAAATCCTAAAGAAGCAAAATTAATTGTACAAAAAGTAATTTTGGCCGCAACTGCTCGTCATGCTGCAAAAAAGGCACGCGAAATGGTGCAACGTAAAGGCGTTATGAGTGGTGGTGGATTGCCAGGTAAACTAGCAGATTGCGCAGAATCAGATCCTGCAATATGTGAGTTGTATTTAGTTGAGGGTGATTCGGCTGGTGGTACTGCAAAGCAAGGCCGTAACCGTGCAACCCAAGCAATTTTACCTTTACGCGGAAAGATTTTAAACGTAGAAAAAGCTTTAGAGCATAAAATATACGAGAACGAAGAAATAAAAAATATGTTTACCGCTTTAGGTGTAAGTATTGGTACTGCCGATGACAATAAAGCTTTAAATATGGATAAACTTCGTTACCATAAAATAGTTATTATGACGGATGCTGACGTGGATGGTAGCCACATTCGTACGTTAATTTTAACCTTGTTTTTCCGTTACATGAAAGAGTTAATAGAGTTTGGGTACATTTACATTGCTCAACCACCATTATACTTAGTTAAAAAAGGAAAAGAAGAAGAATATTGCTGGACAGAACCACAACGCGAAGAGGCAGTATTGCGTTTAGCAAAAGGTGGTAACCCAGAGAGTGTAGGTATACAACGCTACAAAGGTTTGGGTGAAATGAATGCAGAACAACTTTGGAGTACTACTATGGATCCAGAAAGACGCACACTTAAAAAGGTAACTTTAGATAGTGCTGCCGAAGCCGATCGTATTTTTAGTATGCTAATGGGCGATGAAGTTCCACCACGCAGAGAGTTTATTGAAGCCAATGCAAAATATGCGAATATTGATGCGTAGGAAATTTTGAATGTTGAGTTATGAGTGTTGAATTAATGAAGCAATTCAACTATCATAAAAGAAGAAAACAATGAAACGAGGTTAATAAAGCAAATCTTGAATATCGAAGTTTTGTTGTTTGAAATTTTCAACTTTTCGAATTTCGAGTTTAAAAATTCGAATTTAAAATTTAGCCGGTTTTCCCTCCCGAGTATCATGAGGGTTGAGTAAATGTTTTGAACATTTACTCTTATATATTAAAAATCCTGCATTGCGAAATGCAGGATTTTTTTATTTAAAGTCATTAATAGTAAAAGGTATATTTGCCTATATTTGAGATGAGTTGGCAATAACCTAACTTTTGACCAATAAAATGTTGGTCGTAGTGTTTTTAGAATCCTCTGAAATTACACAATTCGTCTAAAGTCAGTTTTTGCTTTTTAAATAGGTCGTAAAAGTCTGTTTTCGTAATTCTAATTCTTATGTTTCCAAACTTGTCGTAAGGGTGTGCTTCGGTTTTTTGATTCCTTTTCTCGTTTATTTCTTTCCAATGTTTATTGCATAATGGTAATTGTTCGTCAATAAGGTTTGCGTTAAGATTAATACCATATTCAGTAGCAACTCTTGCTATGTTCAATCTGCTACAAATTTTGTCAAAGACTAAATTATTAAATGAATTTATATTTAATAATGATTTTGACGGGTCGCTACTTATTGATTTTATGAATAAAAGGAATGATGTTCTCAATTCTTCATATTCTACATCGTCTGTCCATATATTTCTATTAAAAAATGTATCAGGGTTTTCAATTTTCCATTCAGTTTTAAGAGTATAGACAATTATGTCTGTCGGCTGTTTACTGAAAATATATTTAATGAATTGATTTTGCTCTATTGTTGTTTTAAAACCAAGTAAATTCAACGGATTGTTGAATAATAAGTTTAGTCCTTGCAGTGATAACATTCCGTTTGGACTTTCAAGTAACCGTGTAGCAAATATTTTTCTAAAAGACTTCTCGGTTGAAACAGCGTATTTATGGTTATTAAGTTCTCTTTGGATAAAGTAATTTTCTGTTGAATTGTCAGTCAATAACAACTCATTCTTATTATTGGCGAAAAGCCAACCAACCATATAATAATTAACTAACCAATGCCTATGTTTTTCAAAGGTGTAGGTTTGATAAATTCTTTCATCAAAAGGGTAGTCGGGAAAGTATTTGAAACAAAGTGCAACTAGGTGTGTAAACAAAATTGTTTCATCCAATAGCATATTTTTAATTAACAGCTTAACTTCTGCATCATTTTGAAAATGTCTTTTTAAATAAAACAAAATACCCTCAAAGTGCGTAAGAATCATGTTGTACTTTGCTATTAGAATTGTTTTGACCTGTTCATCAGCATTTAATTTATAAAGCGAAAACCCAATTACTGTCTTATCAAGATATCGCTCATTAGATTTATCGTCAAAACAATTGATAAATCGTTTTTTAAGATGTTTATGTGTTCTGGCTTTTAGTTTGTTTGATTCTTTGCCTGTTGTTTCTTCTTTGTATTCTTTTGTTATATCTGAAAATTTGCTGTTTTGAATTTTAAGTTCGGTGTCAATATCATCTACTTTTTTAATTAAAATTTTACTACCCTGTGGAATTAAACCAAGGTCCCGAGAAATTAAGTCAAGAGCAGCAATAAGTTTTTGAGAAGTTAAATTGTCTTTCGTTAGTATTCTTATGTCGTCAACATATCTAAGATACTTGTAGTCTAATTTCTTTGTTGTTCGTTTTATTTCACTGTCAAGGTAAAAAAGATATAAGTCAGCGAGAAATGGTGAACTTATTGGGCCCTGTGGTATGCCGTGTTTGCTTTTGAACGATTTGTGATTAGAATCCGCTGTCCAACTTTCTAAGCAACTAGATAAAAGTTCAAGTAGTTCATTTTCTATATTAAAGTTGTTTTTAAGTAGTTCACATAGAATGTTATGGTCAATAGTGTCAAAAAATGATGCAATGTCAAATTCGCTCAAATAAATATATCCTTTTGAAAAATGCTCTTTTGAGATTTCATTGAATCGCTTCCATTTGCGTTTCCAAGATTTATAGAAAAAACTTTTGTCTTCTTCTTTTGCAGTTGATGTGTTTATTACATTACCGAAAATAACTTTATCGTAGTAAGGTGAAATGATGTCGTAAGATGTATCTGCTATTACATTTGTGATTGCTTGATAAACTAACAAGTCTATGAATGTTAGCATTGAAAGTGGTCTTACAAGATTATCTTTTTTGGGTATGAAAATCTTATGGCTTTTTTCTGGTTTATAAATGTCTTGTTTAATGTTTGAAATTACGGTTTCAATATTTTCATCAAGGTATAAACCAAATGTTTTAAGGTCTTCGTAATAAATACTCTTATATAAATTTCTTGACGCAGTTTTTAGCCTTTCAAAAGCAAGCTTAAAGTTATTTGGTGTCAAAAATTTATCGTACTGTGTCATTGTTTTAGAGTCTATATAATTGTACTTATTTAGTTAAAGTATCTTTTTGTTGAATTCCACAAAAAACACCATTAATGTGTGGTGGTTTTTGTAATTTTATTTGCAGCCCAAAGTTCTGTTCTTATTAGCTTGCCGGTATGGTTATAATATTTCCAAGTGCCCGTTTTTCTTTCGTTATCAAAGTATCCGCTACACTCAAGGTTTCCATCTTCAAAGTATCGGGTATATGGCCCGTTTTTAACCAAAAGCATGGTGTCGCGCATATTGCCTTTGTGGTCGGTAAATATTTTAATTTCTTGGGTATGGTGGAAAATTTCTTTAACTTTTTTATTCGTTAAAGTATCGTAGTAATAATATGTTTTTCCATTTTGGTCATCAATTACCTGTGCTTTTAATGCCACACTAAATAAGGTGCATGATGCAATTGCTATAAGTGTTTTTTTCATTGGTTTTTTATTATTCTAAATCGTATTGTTTAATTTTACGGTACAAGGTGCGCTCGCTAATACCCAATTCTAATGCCGCTTTTTTTCTTCTACCATTATATTTATTTAACGCCTTCTTTATCAACTCTATTTCTTTATCTTCAATTGATAAAGATTCGGGAACGGCTTCAGCTTCGTCTATATCAATAAACTTGTTGTTGCTATTTTGTAATGGTTGCGTATTAATGTTTGGATGGTAAAACGATGGTGTAGGCGATGACATGTTGTTTAAATGATCTCCACTACTTTGCATACCGCCTCTATTCATCATTGATGAAGGCATATCGCTATCATTTCCTCCATTTTGTATCATACCAAAAACAATACTTTTAAGGTCGTTCATGTCTTTGCGCAAATCAAAAAGCACCTTGTAAAAAATATCACGCTCGCTCATGCCTTGGTCAACATTGCTGCCCATTAGCATAGGCAAACTTTGGCGCTCAGCTGGCAATACACGCTGTAATTCGCCTGCATTTACAATTTTATCTTCGTCAAGCACACTTAGTTGTTCGGCAATATTTTTTAACTGACGGATGTTACCAGGCCAACTATAATTAATAATCATTTGTGCCGCATCTGGTTCAAGTGTAACAATTTTTGAACGGTATTTTTCTGAAAAATCTGCAGCAAATTTTCTAAACAATAAATGTATGTCTTCTTTACGCTCGCGCAATGGTGGAACTTTAATTGGCACAGTGCTTAATCGGTAATACAAGTCTTCGCGAAACCTTCCTCTTGATGCAAGTTCCAACAAATCTTTATTGGTAGCGGCAATTACACGTACATCTGTTTTTTGTGTTTTTGATGAACCTACTTTTATAAATTCCCCACTCTCTAAAATACGTAATAATCTAGCTTGTGTTTCAAGTGGAAGCTCACCAACTTCATCTAAAAAAATTGTGCCACCACTTACCGTTTCAAAATAACCTTTACGGGTATCGTGTGCGCCAGTAAACGAACCTTTTTCGTGTCCAAATAATTCAGAGTCGATAGTACCTTCTGGTATGGCACCACAGTTTACGGCAATAAAATTACCATGCTTACGGTTGCTAAGCGAGTGAATAATTTTACTAAAAGCCTCTTTACCTACACCACTTTCTCCGTTTATCAAAACAGAAATATCAGTTGGCGAAACTTTTACTGCTGTTTCTAAAGCAATATTAAGCAGGGGAGAGTTGCCTATAATTTCAAATCGTTGTTTAATATCTTGTATGTTCATGGTGTGTAAATTATCTTTTTTGACAATACCACATCAAGGCCTATCAAGCCTTTTGCAATATTATATTCTACGCTAAAGTTGGTAAATGTTTTGGTTGCTAAGCTTTCGTAATCAAACTCACGTGCTCTGTAATAATCGTTTAAAAAATCATCTTCATAGTATAATATTACACCTACATAGCTATAATTGTTACTACTACTATTAAAATTACGACTTCTTGATTCTCTAATAAGGTATGTATAATCTTTGATTTTTTTAACTGTTAAATTTGTTGGTCCTATGATGATGTTGTTATTTAAAAACAATAATAGAACACTTAAAATAGGTGTAAGCCCAATGGCACAAAACAAGTACAATCCAGCAAAATTTGAATATAGTTCTGACTTTAAATTGTACTTAAACAATCCTATAAATAGTATTATGCTTATGGTAAAATATGCAATACTAAAGCTGATGTTAGTTATGAGCGTTTGAGGTAGCATTATTGATAACCCAATTGGAGCAAGTATTGGCATAAATATAGGTAAGTTATAACTCCAATGCCATTTGTTATGACGATATATTTTACGAACCTTGGCAGGCAACTGTTTTATTAAATTAAACCTGTTAAATGATTCGTGTTTATATGCGTAGTTTTCTGTAATGTTTAAAGGATTTTGGTTGAGTAATAAACAAGTGTGCGCATAAGCATCAATTGAGGCTTCTTTAAATTCAAACGGTTGTTCAAAAAACACTTCAGCTACACGCGGAAAAATACAATTGGCTTGTTGTTCGGGTCCAATTAATTTTGTAAAAGCCGTGTTGTGCTTAAATATAAATTCTATTTGTTCGCTCCAAATATCAATATAACTAGCAAAATGGGTGTCAAAAAAAACACCATTGTTTACTGTTTTTTGCAATGCTTGTGCAAGATGATAAATGCCTAAATTAACACCATCTTTACTATTTAAAATACCCTTTTGAAAATGTGTACAAGAGAGTGCAATTATTTTACCGGAATAAGTAATACCTTCATAATAAGAATCTGTTTTTTTTAGATGAAATTGGTCTGGATAAAGTCTTATTTCATTAAAGTTATATAACCCAAGTTTTTTTAGTCCAAATGTAAGTTGGGTTAACGATGCAATTAATAATACCCGCATTCTATTATCAACCTCAACCCCAATACCTACAACATCTATTCGTTTTAGTAAGGCTTGTGTTTTATTACAAAACAATACTTGACTATTCTCGTCTAAGTTTCTAAAGTAAGGGAAAAATTTGTTTAAAAAATTACCCCATTCATTAATAAAGTCTTCGGGAGAAAGCGTGATTAATTCTTTATTGGTTAACGCAACCTCTCTTGTATATGTTTGTACACCATCCTTTACCATATACAATAAGTAAATGGCTGCAAGTATGCAAACAATTATTATGGGGATATATTCCGAGTTCAATATTTGTAAAAATTATTACGCAACCACATTACCAAATAAGCTCGTCATTGTTGAGCGTTCTATTTTTACGTTTACATAATCGCCCACTTTATAGCCATCGCTAACCGGAAAAACTACCAATTGGTTTTGGTCGTTACGACCTTTGTAATCATCGTTAGATTTTTTAGAATATCCTTCGATTAATACCTTGTAAGTTTTACCAATGTAAGCTAGTTTTTTATTAAGGCTTATGCTGTTTTGCAGTTCTACTAATTGTGCTAATCTGCGACTTTTTACATCTGCGGGCACATCATCAGGATACTTGCGTGCGGCTAAAGTGCCAGGGCGTTCGCTGTATGAGTACATAAATGCAAATTCAAATTGTGCTTCTTTAAACTTATTTAAGGTGTCTTGAAACTCCTCTTCTGTTTCGCTACAAAAACCAACAATTGCATCAGTGCTAATACCCACTTCTGGCAAAATAGTTCTGATGGTTTTTAGTCTATCCATAAACCAATCTGCATCATAAGTGCGGTTCATTAACTTTAATACACGGCTGTTTCCGCTTTGTAATGGGTAATGAATATAGTTGCAAATATTATCATGCTTTTTAATGGTATACAAAACTTCATCGGTAATATCTTTTGGGTGTGATGAAGAAAATCGAATACGTAAATCAGGAGAAATTGCAGCAACTTTCTCCAGCAATTGTGCAAAGTTTACTGTTGGATATTCTTGGTCGATTAATGCATTACTTTCCGTTTCTGCATTCCATTTGTAGGAGTCTACATTTTGGCCAAGTAAAGTAACTTCTTTGTAACCTTGGTTAAACAATTCTGTTGCTTCGCGCACAATACTTTCTGGCTCACGGCTACGCTCACGGCCACGTGTAAAAGGCACCACACAAAATGAACACATGTTATCGCAACCGCGCATAATGCTTATGTATGCATTAACGCCATTGCTACTTAGGCGAACAGGTATAATTTCTGCATAAGTTTCTTCTCTGCTTAAAAGTACATTTACTGCTTTTTGGCCAGCTTCTACTTGTTGTATTAATTTAGGAATATCGCGGTAAGCATCTGGCCCTACTACAATATCAACCAATTGCTCTTGCTCAACTAATTTTGATTTTAAACGTTCGGCCATACAACCCATAACACCTACAATCATACCTGGGTTTTTGCGTTTATTGCCCTTCATTTCTTTTAAGCGACCCCAAATTTTGGCTTCGGCATTATCCCTAATTGCACAAGTGTTTAAAAACACAACATCGGCTTGTAATGGGTCGTTTGTGGTTGTAAAACCTTCATCCTGCATAATGCTGGCCATTACTTCGCTATCGGCTACATTCATAGCACAACCATAAGTTTCTATATATAACTTTCTTTTAGCAGTATCTAAAGGGGCATCAGCTAATAGTCCTTTCATTTATTCAGTAATTTTAGTGTGCAAATATAGTATATTTTCTGACAGAGTGTCAGTAATTTTTGGTTTATATTGTTATGAAGTTTTTAAATAAATTTGAGGTTTTAAATTGGTTTATAATTGCCAAATGTTATTTTTGACATCATAACCAATTACATATGAAACAATTATTGCTATTACTCGCCACACTTTTAGGCTTAACTGCTTTTTCACAAACACCTTTTTCTATTGGTATAAACTCATCAATAGATTTAACAAGTGTAGAAACTGAACTAAAATATGCCGAGCCTTGGATTGGCTATCAGATAGGAGTGAGGCTAAAATATGATTTGAATAAAAACTTCGCTTTAACTTCCGGTTTCAATCATCAAAATAAGGGCTCAAAAGTTGATTTCTCAAAATTAAAAATATATGATAATCCTAAACCAATTTCATTGGAGGTTTTTCATAAAATCATTCAAATACCTTTGTTGTTATCTTTATACATGGGTAATAAAATCAGATATGGATTTAGTTTGGGTTTGGCGTATAACTATATGTACCGAGCGAATTCAAGTATCACATTTCAAGACAAGAATAATTTAAACGAAGAAACTAAAAGATACACTAGTCAACCTTCTATTCAATTTGTTTCGGGTTTATTTTCTTTTGGTGCAGAATATAATGTAAACCGCGTTACATTTAGGGTTGAGCCTAATATTACATATAAGTTTTTTGACTTAAAATACGCTACACTCAACTACCTGAATTTTGGTTTAGGAGGTTCTGTTTATTACAGGTTGAAGTAATTGTAAAGTTACCTTGGAGGCTATTTGTAAAGCTTTAAATTGTCAGCCTGGCGATATACTTGAATTTAAATAAGTGAATTAGTAAACTTGTTTATACTGCTAAATTTATTTTTTGGAAAATCCCTTTTTTGGCACGTCCGATTTTTTATATTTGTACGTATAATTTAATTGATATGGATACAAAACTCACATTAAAGATTAATGATTCGGTAATTGAGCAAGCTAAGTTGTATGCAAAAAATAAGAACACCAGCCTCTCTAAACTGATTGAATCTTATCTTAATAAACTTATTACGCCTGAGGAATCGCTTGAGATTACTCCACTAGTGAAGAGCATATCTGGTGTGATTGAGCTACCTGAAGCCAAAAACTTAAAACAGGAGTATAGAGATTATATACTTAAAAAATACACCAAGTGATATGAATTAAGTATTTGTGGATACTGATGTTTGCATTGACTTACTATCACGCAGAATGCCTTTTAACAAAACAGCCGAGTTGCTTTTTTCTCTTTCAGATAAGGGCGATATAATAATTTATGTTTCTTCACTTTCGTTTTCTAATTTAGATTATGTGTTGCGTTCGCAATATTCGGCTGTTTACTCGCGGCAAATTATTGGTACGTTTAAAACCATTGTACAAGTATTGCCCGTTGATAGCAAAACAATTGATTTAGCTGTAGCATCTGATTTTAATGATGTTGAAGACGCAATACAATACAGTTGTGCTATCGAAAATGGCTTAACTACCATCATAACTAGAAATATTAAAGACTATAAAAAGGCAACTATCTCTGTGTTAACTCCCGAAACATATATTGCTTTAACTGAAAAAGTTGAGTAACTACATTATAACAGATTTAATTCTTTACTTCACACACATACTATAAATTCAATAAAAAGCAGTTACATAAAAGGCTTATTATTGCACTATGAAAATATTAGTAACAGGTAGTAATGGTTTGTTAGGACAAAAACTTACCGATTATTATAAAAATCAACCAGATATTCAACTTATTGCTACTGCTCGTGGTGATGATAGGTACGTAAATCAAACGGGATATACTTACCACAGTTTAGATATTACCGACAAACACCAAGTAGAAACTGTTATTGCCATACATAAACCCGATGTGGTGATTAATACTGCTGCATTGACGAATGTAGATGCTTGCGAAACCGAACGCGCAGCATGCGATTTACTTAATGTAGATGCAGTAAAGTTTTTGGTTGAAGCCTGCAATAATTACAATGTTCATTTGGTGCATCTTTCAACTGATTTTATTTTTGATGGAACACATGGCCCAGTTTTAGAAACTGAAATACCAAAACCATTAAGTTATTATGGTTTAAGTAAATTAAAGGCCGAACAAGTTATTCAAAGCAATAGCAAAAGTTGGTCGATATTACGTACTGTTTTGGTTTATGGTGTAGTTAATGATATGAGCCGAAGTAACATTGTGCTTTGGGCTAAAAATAATTTAGAACAAGGTAAATCACTTAACGTAGTTGGCGATCAATTTAGAACACCCACTTTAGCCGAAGATTTAGCACAAGGGTGTGCTTTGGCTGCAAGTAAAAAAGCGCAAGGAATTTACAACATAAGTGGTAGCGATTTTATGAGTGTGTTTGATTTGGTTTATCGAGTGGCTGCCTATTTTAAATTAGACAAAAACCTTTTAAACTTAAGTACTAGCGAAGGTATAAAGCAGCCAGCAAAACGCCCGCCTATTACAGGTTTTATACTTGATAAAGCAAAAACGGAGCTGGGATATCAACCACATACATTCGAGCAAGGTTTAACAATTGTAGCCAAACAATTATTAACGGCCAAGCAAGTTTAACCCAAATTAATAAATAGAAGATTTGAAAAATTGAACTACTTGATTTAGTTGGGTAAATCCCGTGCCGAAGCCTCGGCAAAGAAAATGTTAGCAGTTTTGCATAACTGATTTACAGTTTCTATATCGATTATGCATTTCTAATGCGTAATTTGGGTTTAATTACAATTATTACTGCATCTTTGCACAATACTACTTTTAAAATATTTATACAATGAATTGGGGCGATAACTTTTGGATTTGGATGGCTACAGAAACTTTTTTCGGAATTTTTGTTGCCGTGTTGTTGTATTATTTTTTTATTCGTAGGTTTCAAAAGGAACGTGATGAACAAAATAAAAATAAAAAGGGTTAGCCACTTTTTAAAACAGTATTTTGTATTTAGTAAAACCGAACGAAAAGGTATTTATGCCTTGTTGGTATTAATTGTTGTAGCCTTATTTGTTCCTAAATTATTCAGGTATATCAACCCAGCACAGCCAATAGATTTTAACATGGCCGTTTTGGCCAGCAGCAGTAATGTTAACCAAGCAGGTTTTAATGCTGATAATAATAATTTTACACCTATTGATATAGACTCGATTGTATTGTTTGATTTTAATCCCAATACTGCCGATTCTGCTACATTAGTTAGTTTAGGTTTTAGCAAACGTGTTGCACATAGTATGTTAAATTACCGACTAAAAGGAGGTAAATATCGTAAGCCTGAAGACTTGTACCGCATTTATAATATAGATAGCAACCACATTAGTAAAATTTTGCCTTATGTGCAAATTGATGATGTTGGAAATAAAGCCAATTATCAAACCAAACAATATGCTGCTAAAACGCCTATGGCTCCAGTAGAATTAAACACTGCCGACTCGTTAACATTGGTTAAATTGTATGGTATTGGTCCTAAAATGGCTGGTAAAATTGTAAATTACAGAAACCGAGTTGGTGGATTTTTTAGGGTTTAACAGTTAACCGAGATTTGGGGTATAGATTCTTTTTTATTGGAAGAGCTAGAAGGGAAAATTTATGTGGATGTAAATAAAGTACGCTACCTAAACATCAATACCATTAGTTATGATGAGTTAAAGCTGAATCCATACCTGAAGTTTAAAACTGCATCAGCCATAATTAATTACCGCAAGCATCATGGGGCATTTGCCAAGGTAGAAGATATAAAACGAGTTATTATATTGCCAGATAGCACCTATCAAAAATTATTGCCATATTTAATCCTACAATAAATTTTAAAAATAAATTTCGCTTCGCAAATACACTGCGAAGTAATGGTGTTTTCTTTGTGGTGTTAAAAATAGTTGCTAATAAATTTAGTAAAAAATTGTTTTTAACCTTGAATAATTGAAATTCGAGAACTTTATTGAAAAAACTAATAAAAAATATATGAGCGCAGCAGACAACAAAGAAAAATTAAAATCACTTCAATTAACCATTGACAAGTTAGAAAAAACTTATGGTAAAGGTACCATCATGAAATTAGATGGCGGTACTGTAGAAGGTGTTGAGGCAATTTCTACCGGTTCTATCGGATTAGATATTGCACTTGGTATTGGTGGGTTTCCTACTGGTAGAGTAATTGAAATTTACGGTCCAGAATCTTCTGGTAAAACTACATTAGCACAACATGCAATTGCACAAGTGCAGAAAAAAGGTGGTATGGCAGCATTTATTGATGCAGAGCATGCGTTTGATAAAAGTTACGCTCAAAAGTTAGGTATTGATGTAGATAATCTTTTAATCTCTCAGCCAGATGACGGTGAGCAAGCATTAGAGATTGCAGATGCATTAATTCGCTCAGGTGCAATAGACATTATTGTAATCGACTCGGTGGCTGCATTGGTTCCAAGAGCAGAAATTGAAGGTGAGATGGGTGATAGCAAAATGGGTTTGCAAGCTCGTTTAATGAGTCAGGCATTACGTAAACTTACAGGTACTATTAATAAAACGGGTTGTATTTGTATTTTTATTAACCAATTACGCGAAAAAATAGGTGTTATGTTTGGTAACCCCGAAACTACAACTGGTGGTAACGCATTAAAGTTTTATGCATCGGTACGTTTAGATATTCGTAGAATTGGACAGATAAAAGAAGGCAATGATATTATTGGTAACCGCACAAAAGTTAAGGTGGTTAAAAATAAAGTTGCGCCTCCATTCCGTACCGTTGAGTTTGATATTATTTATGGCGGTGGAATCTCGAAAGTAGGGGAGATAGTAGATTTAGGAAGTGAGATGGAAATTATTAAGAAAAGCGGATCGTGGTTTAGTTATGGTGATACTAAATTGGGTCAAGGACGTGAATCTGTGAAGCAATTATTTTTAGATAATCCTGAATTGGCTGATGAGATTGAAGCGAAAATAAAAGATAAAGCTTTTGCCGGAATGCCAGTAGGCACAATAGAGTTAGGAGAATAATTTATTCTAATGTGCGCCCGCTTTTGTTTACCAATTTTATTTTAAAGCAACTTTTTTTATCTCATCATAATTAATCCCCATGTGAGATTCGTTGTAAACACAATCGCCTTTTTTTATAATCAAAACTTGTGGTGATTCATGTGCTATTTCATAATGATCGGCTACTGCACCTGATGTAGTTCTGTTTGCTTTTAAATCTAAATAATAAGCTTCAACATCTTGCATTTCTGCATCATTCCAACTGCGCTCTAAACGGGCCAAAGCTGCCGAACTTATGCTGCAACTTGTGCTATGTTTAAAAATTATAACTGGAAATTCATGTGATTTCACATCAATATCTACAAGCTGTTCTATTTGTTCAAGTTTTTTCCAATTCATGTTGTTGGTATTATGCTTCAACCGAAGCGTGTTTTGCGCCTAAATACCGTTCAGCATCTAGCGCGGCCATACAGCCACTACCTGCCGCAGTTACTGCTTGGCGGTATATTTTGTCTTGTGCATCACCACAAGCAAATACACCCTCAACATTAGTTTTACTAGTGCCTGGAATGGTTAATATATATCCGTTTTCATCCATATCAATAAATGGTTTAAAAACTGCTGTATTTGGAGTATGACCAATGGCAACAAAAAATCCTTGAATTGAAAATTCTTTTTTCTCGCCAGTTACGTTGTTTTTTACACGTACACCATCTACTTTTTTATCACCTAAAATCTCGTCTGTTTCGCTGTTAAATAAAACTTCAATGTTTGGTGTATTTAACACACGATGTTGCATTGCTTTTGATGCACGAAACTCGTCTCTACGCACAATCATGTATACTTTACTACAAATTTTCGCTAAGTAACTTGCTTCTTCGCAAGCTGTATCTCCAGCACCTACAATGGCTACATCTTTTCCTTTAAAAAAGAAACCATCACAAACAGCACATGCAGAAACGCCATATCCGTTTAATCTTTCTTCACTTGGTATGCCCAACCATTTGGCTGATGCACCTGTAGAAATAAGAATTGTATCAGCAGTTATTTCTTTGTTTTCGTCAACCACAACTTTATAAGGCGGTTTGCCACTAAAATCAACAGAGGTTACCATTCCAAAACGAACATCTGTGCCTAAACGCTCTGCTTGTTTCCGAAAGTTTTCCATCATTTCAGGACCTGTAATTCCATCAGGATAACCAGGGTAATTTTCAACATCGGTTGTAATAGTAAGTTGTCCGCCTGGCTGTATTCCAGTATACACAACAGGTTTCATATCGGCACGTGCAGCGTATATTGCAGCAGTATATCCAGCAGGTCCGCTGCCAATAATTAAGCACTCTAAGTGTTCGGTGTTAGTTGTTGTCATTGTATATTTTTATTAATTTTTTTAGTTTTAGGAGTGTAAAGGTAAGTTAAAATTACCCAACCTTTGTGTAACATTTGTTTCATTAGTTATCATTTTATATTCATCATAAGTATGGGTTATGATAAGTTTATCCTGATAACTTTATTGATTTGTTAGACTTTAAGTTTATTCTGTTTCGTAAATTATTAAACCTGTTCTAAGTTTGGGTTCAATCCAAGTAGATTTAGGTGGCATAATTAAGTTGTTTTCTGCTACTGCTTTTACTTCTTCAACAGAAGTTTTATAAAGAGTAATGGCCAAATCAAATTCTTTCTTATCAATGGTTTCTTGTAAAGTTAATATGCCTCTGCTACCATCAATAAACGATAGGCGTTTGTCTGTTTTACTATCATAAATTTTAAATACGCGCTTAAGCAAATATTCTTCAACAATACTCACATCAAGGTTATCTAAAATACCAGAAAGGCTTTCGGCAAATTCAGATTTAAGTTTTAATAAATAAGCGGTATTGTTAAAATACAATCCAAACTCTTTTGGCTTAAGTGGCTGAACAGGTAAATGCCCACTTGGTATTACATCAAAATATTCAGAAACTTTAGTTATAAAATCTGCTTTGTTAACCAACTCATCTTTTACCAAACGGTGGTATTCAAATATATGAAGTTTTGATGCTGGTATTAAACAAACCGGGAAAAAATTAAATAACTCTTCGCCATTAAATAAAGGTTCGGCAGTACGTTTATATTCGCAATAAGCTGATGAGCCCGCGCTGCGGTGATGTCCATCTGCAATATATAAATTGGGTATTTGCTCAAATTCAGTTCTGATTAAATCAAGGTCTTCGGTTTTATTTACAACCCATAAATTATGCTTTAATTGGTCGCTGCTAATAAAATTATATTCCGGCACATGGTTTTCAATATAATGCTCCATCAACTCATCTATTTTGCTTGAGTCTTGGTAGGTTAACAAAACAGGGTTGCCCAATTGTTTAAACCACCTTATGTGATCAGCTAATTCGTTTTGTTTTTCGGTTAATGTATTTTCGTGTTTTAAAATTACATTGTTGTTATAATCATCAACACTAGCCACCGCAATTATGCCAGTATATGCATTGCTACCTTTAATTACGCGGTAAATATAATACGAGTCGTTTTCATCCTTAGTAAACCAACCTTCAGCTTTAAATTTAGATAAATAGTCTAATCCTAAAGGGAAATGTTTTTCGGGGTTTTTCTTTTCGCCCTTAAAGTGCAAATAAGGTTTAACAATATGCAAGTAGCTATAAGGGTTTGTTTGAAGTTCGTGATACGACTTTTCCCTGTTTCCAGAATCGTATGATGGGGCCGAAATTTGAGCTACTTTATCTCGTGAAGGGCGCAATGCCTTAAACGGTTTTACTATTGCCATGGTTGTTTTTGAACGATTAATTTATGATCCTTATTTTGGAGCGAACTTAACAACTTTAATTGATTTATTAAAGTGATTAAAGTTATCCCAAATTACGCATTGGACCTGCATAATCAAT
>JAUCCO010000071.1:0-17403 GCA_034676125.1 Bacteroidia bacterium | reverse complement strand
CAGAACCGAATTGAATTACGTAAGGAAGATAAATTTTTTATTAGGGCATACGCTACCAACGAAAACGCAGGCAATAGTTTTGATATATACAATACTGCAATTAATATGCAAAACAATGCTAAAAGCGATAAGGATTGGGGCAATGATTATAATAATGGACTTCAAAATTCCTTAGGCACATACATACAAGGCTGTTATCAGCGTAATTTAAATGTCGGAATTATGCTAAAGGATATTCCAGCAGCAAATAACGAAAGACTAAATTACATCGAAAATTATTGGCGAACAACTTTAATAGATTCCTTAAATTATTTCCATCAAATTGCAAGGACACGTGCAAGCAATCAGCCATCCAGCACAATTCAAAACGGTGCTAGATTAGTACCTGGAACGTATGGTTTTGATACTGCTTATCAAAATACCATATCAAAATCTAATAGAGAAGGTGGGTCTAGGTTAATTGATTATTCTGCTTTATACCACATAACTGGTGAATATAAATTTTCGTTGAAAACATTTGATTTTAGAACGGGTGGAAGCTTCAGGTATTATGCACCAAACTCGCAAGGAACTATTTTTTCTGATACAGGAAGTTCGGTAATTAGAAACCGTGAAGCTGGAGCTTATTTAGGAATAGAAAAAAAGATTTTTAAAGACAAAGTAAAAGTAAGTTTTACCAACCGATTAGATAAAAACGAAAACTTTAATCTATTGTGGTCGCCTGCTGCTACAGCAGTATATGTAGTTAAAAAGCATGTTTTGCGTGTGTCAATTGCCTCGGCAGTGCGCAACCCAACATTAAGCGACCAATATATTCTTATGGATGTTGGTAGAGCCACTTTAAAAGGTAATTTATATGGATATGATAGCCTTGTTACTACGAGTTCGTTTAGGGCAGCCTTAGATGCAGACCGAAGTAAGTTAGCATATTTTAATGTAAAACCAATAGCGCCTGAACAAGTAAAAACAATAGAGTTTGGATACCGCACCAGTATTTTAAATGATAAATTATTTATTGATATGAATGCCTATTACAGTTGGTACACTAACTTTATTGGGTACAAAATAGGTATTGATATGGATTGGCCTCCAGGTTCGGTTGGGCCACAAACTGTTCGAGATGTTTACCGTATAGCAGCCAATGCCATAGATGTGGTAACTACGCAAGGTTTTACTATTGGTGCGCAATACTTTTATAAAAAGCAATTAGGTTTTAATACTAATTACTCTTGGAATAGATTAGACAGAATGGGATCTACTGACCCATTAATTCCTGCATTTAATACACCCGAACATAAGTATAATATTGGTATTAGTGGAAGAGAGTTTGACCTTAAAATAGGAGGCAAAACATCTAGATTTTGGAGTTACGGAGTAAATTATAAATACCAAACGGGATTTACGTTTGAAGGTTCGCCCCAGTTTACAGGTGATGTAGACGCTTACGGGATTGTAGATGCCCAAATTAGTAAAAAAATTCCTTCATGGTATAGTACATTTAAATTAGGCGCAAGCAACCTACTCGACAATAGGGTTTATCAAGTTTATGGTGGACCACAAGTGGGTAGGTTAGCTTACTTTAGTATTGTATTTGAGTTAGACTCTTGGAAATAAAATTGGTTATTGACTAAAAACTTATAAATTAGCATAATTATTCAAATCAAACAAACATGAAAAAACGAGTACTTAAACTAACATTGTTGTGCGCTGGGGTTATATCTAGCATGGCAACATTTGCACAAACACGTTACATTGATGACGTATTTAGCAATTACACTAAAACAGCAAATGTAGTGTACGATTCAAATCGTTCAATGAACATTTTGTTCAATTCAGGCTATCCCATTCCAACAGTAAACTCAAGCCCTTTTATCACTGCAAATTTAACTTGCGATATTTATGCCCCAACGGGTGATACCATTACTAGCCGCCCCGTAATTATTGTAGCACATACTGGAAGTTACTTACCGGTTTTAGTTAATAAACAAACTACAGGTAATAAAAACGATAGCGCAATTGTTGAATTATGTAGCCGTTTTGCAAAAAAAGGATTTGTTGCAATTGCAGTTAACTACCGTCAAGGTTGGAGAGCAACTACAACTTTGCAAGAAGTAGCTACGCAAGATTTATTACAAGCTACATACAGGGGTTTGCAAGATGTAAGAAACGCAATTCGATATGTACGCACTAATGCAGGTATGTACGGTATAGATACTTCTAAAATTGTAGTTGGTGGACAAGGTACTGGTGGATACATTGCCTTAGCTTTAGGTACTGTTGATAGCCGCGCAGAAATTGAAACAAATATTAAGTTTTTAAGAGGTGATTTATCTCCTATGGTTAATGTTGATACTTTAGGTGACTGGTACGGTTTAGGTGGACTTCCATATTTTAACTATGGTGGTGATGCTTCAGTTTCATCTAATGCACACATGATTTTTAATTATGGTGGTGCAATGGGAGATTCTTCATGGATGCAGGCTAATAGCTTACCAATGGTAGGTCTTCTGGTGGTTTCTGATCCTTTGGCTCCTTATTTAACAGGTATTGTTCGTGGTCCTAATGGCCCATTTGCAGTACCAACGGCTTCGGGTGCAGGTGTAGTAATTCCTATGGCAAACGACTTAGGTATTAATGCAAAAATTAATGCTGCTACTTACACAGATGCATACACAACTCGTGCAATGTTAGCAAGTAACAATGTAAAAAACTTATTCCCTATTTACCCTGCTGTATCGGTTGATGGTGCACCTTGGGAGTGGTGGGATAGACCAAGTGTTCAAGCTGCTACTGGTAACACTGCTGGTTCGTTTTACGGATACCCAATGCCTGCAAATGGATATGCTGCCGATTCAGTTTCTTTTATGCTTAACCCATTAATGAGTGCTGCAAAAGGAAGAGCATATATTGATACTGTGGTAAACTTTGTTGCACCTCGTATTGCTGTTCAGTTTGATTTAGTAAACTTTACTGGTGTTAAAGAAATTGCAAACGTAAGCAAACACCTTTCTGTGTTTCCTAACCCAGCTACTACTACATTAAATATTAATTTTAATGCAACAGTTGGTGCTGTTAATACTTACAATGTAATGGATATTACTGGTCGTGTTTTATTAAACGGAAATGCCACAAGCAATAACTTTGCTTTTGATGTAAATACATTAAATGCAGGTTTATACTTTGTAAACATTACTTTAAAAGATGGTAGCGTAGCTACAAAAAGAGTAGTTATTCAATAATTAACTATTTTATATCTTATTAAAAAAGCCTCCGAAATTTTTCGGAGGCTTTTTTGTTTTATAAACTTTACCATGCACTTTATAAACTAATACTACTATTTGGTAAACATTTCATAAAAAGTAATTTGGCATAATCTATTTTTGGTTCACCATTAAACCCCAATATATTTCCCCCTAATTAATGCTACATAATCACCTCAATTAAAAGTTGAGGTGATTTGTGGTATTATTTTCCACCAAAACAAACGCACTCTACACACATTGTAAAAACACGGACCAACCATAATTGGTCTTGCAGTAAACTGCATGTACAATAATCAGATTACTTATCTCAGAGCCATAGGCTCGGCCAATATTGTAGGCCGGAATTTATTCCAGTTGGTAGCATTAGGTACGAACCATGTATACCGTACAACATGCATCCATGTAACAACACAACTACACATGTTGCCCAATAATTATTGTGCTCAAATCAAGTCTTCGAAAATATAGCACTCATCAAACGGAACTTGAAACTTATCTAAAAAAATCTAGGTGCTGCTTTTTAAACGTTTGTTTTTTATGATGCTCTTATGGGTTTGCTATGTATTTATACCAATAGCACATTTAATATAGTCCAATTTCTGCTTGGGCCTTATTGAACTATTTTCATCTAACATCGGCATTACCATTGTATAATTACTTTTTAGTTTGAACTAAAAAATAATTACAATTGGTATTATATACCTTATCAAAGTGAGATGGACTATATGAAAACACTACTATACTTGATGATATGTATTTGCCATAACTAACTCGATTAGAAATCTCTTATTTATTTGGCATTGCTTTCAATATAATCTATTAATGCATGAATACATTTTATATGAATTTCTTGAGCCCTATCGGCAAATTGGCTATGTGGTGCCCTAATTTCTACATCACACAAACTGGCTATTTTTCCACCATCTTTACCAGTTAAACCAATAACTTTAATGCCTTTTTGTTTAGCAATTTCAATGGCATTTATTACATTTTTACTGTTACCGCTGGTTGATATGGCCAATAAAACATCGCCTTTATTACCAACTGCATCTAGGTATCTGCTAAAAATAAAATCAAAACCATAATCATTACCAACACATGCAATATGCGACACATCACTAATGGCTATTGCAGCAAATGGTTTTCTATCATCACGGTAGCGGCCAGTAAGTTCTTCTGCAAAATGCATTGCATCACACATGCTACCACCATTGCCACAGCTTATTATTTTATTACCATTGTTTAATGCATCAACCATAACATTGCCAGCATTTGCAATGGTTTCGAAGTTGTTTTGATTGGCTAAAAAACTATTTAAAATATTTTGAGCCTCAATAAAATGCTGTTTAATATTGTTCATACAATTTAATTAACAGCTTTAAATGCGTTTTTTCCTTTATCTAAAAAATCAACAAATAATTGCTCATCTGTATCAAAAAAGCTAGGACCAGATAACATGTTTTCGTTACCATCAATAATTACATATTGCGGCTGGGCACTAAACTTGTATTTGGTAATTTGTAAATCTTGATTTTGCTCTCCAATAGTTTTTTTAACCTTACCATCACGTTCAGAAATAAACCAATCACTTTCTGGTAATGTTTTACGCTCATCAGAGTATAAACTTACAATTATAAAATCGTTTTGTAAGCGCTTTAACACTTCTGGTTTAGCCCATACATACTCTTCCATTTTGCGGCAATTAACACATGCATGGCCTGTAAAATCTACAAATATTGGTTTGTTTTGCTTCTTAGATTCTTCTAATGCTTGTTTATAATCAAAATAACCCGTTAAGCCATGCGGAAGGTGTAAAAAATCGGCATGTTTAATGGCGGCACCACTAGCTGTAGTATTATGGTTTTGTGGGGCTGATGAAGTATTTGCACCTAAAATAAAATCTTGTGTTTGCATTGGTGGTAATAAACCAGATAAACCTTTAAGCGGTGCACCAAACAATCCTGGAATCATATATACACCAAACGAAAATGCTATTAAAGCTAAACCAAAACGCGGTACACTTACATAAGGCATATCACTATCGTGGCTAAATTTAAGTTTGCCAAGGAAGTACATACCTAATAAAAATGCAAGCACAATCCATATCGATAAATAAACTTCACGGTCTAAAATACCCCAATGGTAAACCACATCGGCAATACTTAAAAACTTAAATGCAAAACCAACTTCAATAAAACCTAAAACTACTTTTACCGAGTTTAACCAACCACCAGATTTAGGTAAGTTTTGCAAGAAACTAGGGAAAATAGCAAACAATGTAAATGGCAATGCCAATCCGCTACCAAATGCGGCCATGCCTAACAATGGTTTTAAAAACTTTCCACCAACTGCTTCAATCAATAAACTACCTACAATTGGGCCAGTACAGCTAAATGAAACCAGTACCAAGGTAAAAGCCATAAAGAAAATTCCTGCAAAACTGCCCATGCTACTTTTACTATCTATTTTATTTACCAATGCATGTGGCAAGGTAATTTCAAACAAACCTAAAAACGATGCGGCAAAAACCATAAATATAACAAAGAACAAAACATTAGGCAGCCAATGTGTGCTTAACCAATTTCCAAAATCTGGACCTAAACCAAAAAATGCAAAAATTAAACCAAGCGATGCATATATAGCTATAATAGAAAATCCATAAATAAATGCGCGGGTAATACCTTGTGCACGTGTTTCACTTTTTTTGGTAAAAAAGCTCACTGTCATTGGTAGCATTGGAAAAACGCAAGGTGTAGCAACAGCTATTAATCCACTTAAAAATCCAATCAATAAAAAGCTAAACATGCCCACTTTTGCGGCTTCTTTTGCGGGTTCTTTTTTAATTTCTGCGGTTGATGATGATGCAGAATCAACAGGAGTTGTTGCCGTTGTAATTTCAGCTGTTGGTGTAACTGCATCTACAATTACGGGTAAATTTTCTGGAACCACACTTACTGCATCTGAAGCAGCAGCTACTTGTACAGCCTTAACTTTAACCTCTAATGGCACATCGTAAGGTGGCATACATATTCCACTAATCTCATTACACTCCTGAAAATAAATAGAACCTTTGATTACAGGATTTTCACTAAGCACTTTAATTTTTTGTGTAAAAACGCCTTTCTTTTTAAATATCGCCACATCACCTTTCCAAATTTCTTCGTAATGCTTGTGCGAGCCAACTGGTAAGGGCTTACCTATTAGTTGGTATGATGCATGTTTTTCCCAAGTAAATTCGGCAGCAATTGGACCTAAGTCTGGGTCAAAATCATTGCTATACATATACCAATCTTTTTCGATAATACTGGTAAATGTTACCGTAATAACATCACCTACTTTTATATCCTTTTTATCAATGGTAATAGTCCACTCGGGAGTTTTACTTAATGCAGTTGGCGAGTTTTGTGCCCATATAATATTGTTAAACCCGAATAGTAATAAAATACTAATCCAGTTAAATGATGCCTTTTTTATCATAAAATAATACGTAAAGTCTTAAGTCTATTGAACCCACAAATTTATAATTTATTGTGAAAGCACCTTGCTATTAAGAAAATCTTATTAGTCAATTAATCAAACCCTACCATAATATTACAAATTATGCCAATAATTGCCCATCCCAACATACACCTGTGGGTAATACACTAACATGATGCAATGTTTCGGGCAAATGCTGTACTAAATTTGTTGCATGAGGAATTATATTGTTTTTATAACATGCACCATTACTTTGTTATTTGCTACCAACAAGCAAATTACAGCACAACCAGTTTCTACAAAAGAGTTTCCTTTTAAAGTTACTGTTGAACAATATTTAGAAAAATACAGTGCCGTTGCTATTTTAGAAATGCAATGAGAGAAATAACAAGAGAAACTATATTGGTAACAAGTAGAATTTTTAAAAGATTACCATGTCGTGTAAAAGAATTTTTCTGTTGTTTTTCATTTTCTTTTATTTCAATATTTACCTGAATCAAGCTCTGATTAAGATCTTCATTTAATCTTTGTAATTCGTTTTTGATTGTATTTAAGGATTCTATCTTTTGATAGTTTACATTTAATCGCTCTAGTATTTTTGTTGTTGATTCATTGTTGGAGCCTTGAAGTTTTTTAGTTTCTTGGGAAATGTCACTGAATAGGCTCTCTATTCCTTGGCTAAATTGTTTGATGTTTTTTAATAGTAACTCCATTGAAGAATTACCAGTTAAGACAAACTCTTCCAAAATTTTTAAATCCTTAGAGAGCGAATTGTTAGATAATGAAAGTATCAATTTTTCAATCTGGATAGATTTTGAATTATAATCCATCTCTATAGATGCTTTTAATGTTGAAATTGACTCAAGAAAACTATTGATTTTCTTAATAATCATTTTTGAGTTTTCAACATTTAAATTTGTATATTCATTGATACTTTTAAGTTTTTCTAATTCATTTATTAGCTTCTCAAATTCTGTTTGAATAGTTACGATTTCTTCCATATTATGAAATTTTATTTATAAACTGATTTAATCTAAATTGGGTTCTATTAATTAATAGTTCTGTCGTTAAATCGCTGAGATATGATTTCGTTTTAGGATTGATATCTATTACCTTGTAGTTAAAGATTTCAATCAGATTTTTTATTTCTTCCCAACTTTCCGTTTTAAGCAATCTTCTAAACCCACTTCTGTATAAATTAATAGCTTGATTTATCAATGGCTTTTCTTTCGATGTGAATTCGTCTGAAACACTTTCAAGAGCAAATAGGCTAAAGGAAGTAAGTATATCAATACTTGCATTCTCTTTTCTCATTGATATTCTTAAGTTTTCACAAGCACCTCTTAAATGTTTAGCATTATCGATTTCACCCCCTAGGCCATCAGGCGGATTTGATATGAAGCCAAGACGTTTCTTCTCATCTCCAATTAGAACTGGTGGTTTTGATGAAAACTCACCAAGGTATCTTTTGACAATTTCAACATTTTCAATCCGGCCTCCATCTGTTTCCTTTGGTAAATAATCTATTCGGGCATATTTTGATGTAAAATAATAAATGATGTTTTCACGAAACTTATTCTGACCTTGTTCGTATCCAAGTTCACAAAGTTGTTGCATATAGTCTATCGATCTTTTTCTTTTATCAGAAATCTCTTCCTCTATAAATGCAACGAGAGTATAAAGTACTCTTTTAAGGGTATATTTTTCTTTGTTTTTTTGAGCTCTTTCAATCCATTGTTCTGTTGATTGATGCCCCAAGTATCTGCCAAGATATGTTCTGAAGTTGTCTAAATATTCTTTCGGAGATTTTGCCTTGAAAACAATCTCGATATATCCTCCCTCATAATTAATTACATAATCGTCAATTATCCCAACAATCGACATTCTGTATATCGCTCTTTGAGTATCAGATGAGTTTCTTATTCTATTGTAATTTAATGTTAAGTATTTTTCCGTATCGCTGTCTAATATCAATTCATCGTTATAATGCATGAATTGATGATATCTGAATTTTAAATTATCTATGAAGTCATGTTCATTTGATGAGAAATTATATGCAGCTCTCAATACTAATTTGTCAAATTTTTTATTGCCAATTTTTATAAGTATCTCCGACATTTTTGAAATAATATCATTTGTAAATCCAACTTTTATTTTATGGCTTTTTTTTGAATTAATATCAATGAGTGTTTTTATTCCATTGGCTGACTTTGTTGAAAGCCATTTAATATAATTTCTATCAGTACATTCCTCTCTTAATTTCTCTCTAATGTAGTCAAGTATATCTTTTGCTTCATCAAATTCTATATTTCTTCTGAAGTCATCGTAGTTTCTTAAATCATCAAAATCTAAGTCTATTTTCCCGATATTCACTCTCCTAAATTCATCATTACTATATGGCCCAAAAACACTTAAGTATCGATTATTCCATAAGCTTATTTTACCTACAATTGGATATTTATCTTTAACAATACGAGTAAGAACTCCTACATAAAAGTCATCTTCATATTGCACTTCATCCAAAAGTTCATTAATAATTTCTTTTTCTCTATCAATACCTTTAAAAGCATTTTTATAAAATTCGTAATTGCTATTAATATCTTCAGGATGATAGATTATTAGACAAACTGAAGGTTTACCATCTCTTCCTGCTCTGCCAGCTTCTTGATAAAAACTTTCAACGGAATTTGGAAATGTGTAATGTATCGAATATCTTATGTTTGGCTTGTCGATACCCATTCCAAATGCCTTCGTGGCAATCATTAAATTCTTCTTATTGTTAATAAAATCTTCTTGATTTTTTTGCGATAATTCTGCTTCTGTTTCAATTCGTGTATCTTTAATAGCATCGTCACTTCCTCCACCAAAGAAAGTTGTTATTTCTAGTCTTTTGTTTTGTTTTAAATAATCATACAGTGACAAGACACCATTTTTTAATTTATTTGATTTTGTTGGACAGAAAATTAATCCTGCATTTAAATATTCTCCATTATCAGTTGAAAAGAAATCAGAATTTGGATTTAGATATCCATACTTGTTGATCGCAATTTGCTCTAATGTTTTGGGTAGATTCTCGATTATTTTTGAAATTTCAGGATACTTAAACTGACCTAAATAATTTTCACGTTCCCAAAATTGCAATGACTCTGGAACTTCAGCATCAATTCTTTTTATCTCAAAATTTAACTCTCTTCTGTCTATTGCCTCTGCTGGTAAACTTATAATTGAATCCTCTTTGAGCTCAAGTTCACGCTGAACATCAGCCAATACATCAAAAGACGCAGTAGCGGTCAATCCAAAAATACATAATTGATTCACTTTAGGTTTGCAAAATCTTTTTAGATTTTGTGCTAATTTTAAATATGTATGTCTAAAATCATGCCCCCATTCAGAGATACAATGAGCTTCATCTATTATTGCATAGCTGAAAAATATATTATGATTTTGACAGCTACTTATTGTTTGTCTAAATTTTTCAATTTGGAATCTCTCAGGGGATACAAAAATTATTAGATATTCACCGTTTAAAAGGTTTTCAAGACTCTTATCTCGTTCCTCTTTTGTGTTGAAGGAATTAATATAATTTGTTTTTGATATTCCGTTTTGTTTTAGTTTATCAAATTGGTCTTTCATCAACGAATTAATTGGATCTACAACTACGGTGACACCAGGGTGAATTAATGAACAAATTTGATATGTGAGAGATTTGCCACCTCCTGTAGGTAGCAAGCCAATTACATCCTTTCCTTGAATTGCTCTATTTATTATAGCCTCTTGCCCTGGTCTAAATTTGGCCTTCCTAAAAATATTATTTAGTAGATACTTCAGTGCTTTTTCTTTTTCAACATTGCCGTATTCGAACTTTTGAATATATCTTCCATCCTTTTCAATTATTTTGGTATTACCTAGTTCACCATATTTGATTCTTCTATCTGTTAGTATTTTGCCAAAATGATTATTCGGTATTTTACAAAAAGAATTAATTTGATATGTGCACACTGACTCTGAATTATATCCAATAACAGTTGATGGGTTGACATGTTCATACTTGATAGTACTTAGTTTGCATTCAACATCCAAAACTATATTGTTTAAACAATTTAATAATTCATTTAAGTCTTCGACAATAGCTTTAGACAGTGAATCGCGAATACCAATAATTTTGAAAGTACTATTCAGTTCATTGCGATTTTTTGAAAACAAGCTGATTAAAATATTTTTTTGGATTTGAGCAGTTGCTCTTAATTCCGTTAGTGTCCGATATAATTTTAAATAGATACTTCCAAAGTCATTTGCTATAGTTTCCTCGTTTAATTGATTAAAATTAATTATTAAACTTTTTAAATATTCGATGTCAATTTTGTCAAATAACATCTGATTATACTCTAATTCAATTTCTGATTTTGAATCCGTATAGCCGTAGTAATCGATTTCAAAATGTGATTTTAATATATTTTCTGAAATTTTGATTGAAGCTCTTGTAGGCTCACCTCTCGAAATAATATTCCACACCACCTTAAGTATTGGATTACAATCGTCAAAATTTATTACACTAGTAATATTATTAATTTCAAAAAATAAGTTTTTTTGATAAAACTCATACATCAACTCTTCTCCGATTAAACTTTTGATTTTTTTGTCTATTTCGTCAATATAATATCCAGCCTTAAGGGTTATCATTGGTTAAACTATATTATTACTTTAAGTGGGTTAGATTATTGGGGCCTTGTTCATGTTTAAACTTCTAAAGTTCACATTTGAGGTTCGATTGTCAATTTGTTTTAGGAACTGCAATTTCGTTGAGTAAAACAGTTGCAATTTGTTTGATTATTTAACTCTGAAATCGAATTTAGTTTTTGGCGAAGATGAGATACTCAGGTTTTGTTTCATGTATATTGATATTATTTCACGAAATAAATAAAATTAACGGGTATCCCCAATTTGTTTGTTTCAATTTATTTTTTCCACTAAGTATTTTTCAATACCACCCCGCAACTCACTAAAAATCATCACCCCAAATTTTCTCCACAACAAACTTTGCAGCAGCATTGCGGAGTTAAAAACTAAATGGCTTAATGGGCGCGGTTTGTAGGAGGTATTAATTAATTTATTGTTACTGTACACCTACCTGATTGTTATTTTGCAACTGTTATTTTTTGTAACCTGTATACACATGAACCCCAACCAAGAGGGTGAAGTTGGCTACCCCGAAGTGCGTTTGCTCATGCGTTGGACGGAGTAGCGCGGAACACCCGGTACAGACTGTAGCGCAGCGAAACGTCTGTAAAGCCCCAATAAGTTCATTTTAAACCGAAGTTTTG
Organism: Bacteroidia bacterium; assembly: GCA_034676125.1. Classification (GTDB taxonomy): domain Bacteria; phylum Bacteroidota; class Bacteroidia; order UKL13-3; family UKL13-3; genus UBA6183. The sequence continues at coordinate 5,342 of JAUCCO010000071.1, read as the reverse complement.
TATTAATCACAAACCAATTGCCCATCCCAACATACACCTGTGGGTAATACACTAACATGATGCAATGTTTCGGGCAAATGCTGTACTAAATTTGTTGCATGAGGAATTATATTGTTTTTATAACATGCACCATCACTTTGTTATTTGCTACCAACAAGCAAATTACAGCACAACCAGTTTCTACTAAAGAGTTTCCGTTTAAAGTTACTGTTGAACAATATTTAGAAAAATACAGTGCAATTGCTATTCTTGAAATGCATAGAAGCCGCATACCTGCAAGTATTACCTTGGCACAAGGATTATTAGAAAGTGGTAATGGAAACAGCCGTTTGGCTTTAGTAGCCAATAATCATTTTGGCATTAAGTGTAAAAAAGATTGGGCGGGCGAAAGTATAAAAGAAGATGATGATGAAGCACAAGAGTGTTTTAGAAAATACCCAACTGCCGAAGATAGTTACCGCGACCATTCTGATTTTTTGATGAAAGGACAGCGTTATGCATTTTTGTTTGATTTAGAACCAACAGATTACAAGGGCTGGGCCGAAGGACTAAAACGTGCAGGTTATGCTACAAACCCCAATTACCCAAAGTTACTTATTAGCTTAATTGAAAGGCACAATTTACATAGGTTTGATTTGGCCAAACCAACCGAAAAAGAAAATATACAAATTAAGGAAAACCAAGATGTATTTGCTGCAGAACACAACAAAATAACCATTAATAATATACCGGCATTGGTTGCAAAAGAAAATGATAGTTATGCCAGTATTGCGTTAGAAAATGGCATGCGTGTTTGGCAAATTTATAAATACAACGATTTACAAAAAGATGCGGTAATAAACGTGGGCGATACCATTTACATTAAACCTAAAAATTATAAAGGTAGTGCAGATAATTATCGGGTAAATTATGGTGACAACATGCAAAAAATATCGCAACGATTTGGCATCAAACTAAGCAAATTATATAGCCGCAATAAGATGAAAGAAGGCCAACAAGCAGCGGTTGGCGAAATACTTTTTTTAAGAGGCAGTAACCCAATTACACCAAACCTAAGCATTAGCAATGTGGCTGCAATTGATAGCAATTACAACAACTTAGTGTATAGCGACCCAAAGAAAAATGTGACCACATCAAAACCTACTTTGCCCGAAGATGAGTATGAAATAAAAATTGAAGACAATAAAAACGATATGGCATTTTTTCATACCGTGCAAAAAGGAGAAACCTTATTTACCATAGCAAAAAAATACAATGTAAAAATTGAAGGTATTATGGAGTTAAACCATTTGCACAGCGAAAGTATTTTTGAGGGTGCTAAACTAATCATCAACCCAAACCAACCGAATATAAATGTGCATGAAGAAGCCATTGTTGCTGGCTACCACATAGTAAAACAAGGCGAAACATTGTACAGCATAGCACAAAAATATAACACTACTGTAATTGAATTACGTGCACTTAACGAAATGCTAAATGATACTTTGCGTGTAGGCGAAGAGTTAGTGGTAGTACCTTTAAATGGTGAAAAACTTAATATTAAAGAACCCGATTTAAACTCGAAAGAACCCATTTACCACGAAGTGCTTGAGAAAGAAACTTTATATAGCATTGCACGTAAATACAATGTGTTGGTTGAGGATATTAGAAAACTAAACAACATGATGGACAACAGCATTTCTGTTGGTCAAAAACTTAGAATACGCTAATGCTTGAACTGCCTTTTAATCCGCCTGTACAACAAATACATTTACCAGCGTTTAATAATATAAATGTATTTATAAAACGTGATGATATGTTGCATCCGTTTGTGTCGGGTAATAAATGGCGTAAACTGCAATATGTATTAGCTGATGCCAAGCAACAACAACAAACACATTTGGTTAGCTTTGGTGGCGCATACAGCAATCATTTGGTAGCGCTTGCTTGTGCAGGTGCTATGTATAATTTTAAAACAACAGCTTTTGTGCGGGGCGAAGAGGTAAGCAACCACATGCTTAATTTGTGTAAACTTTATGGCATGCAATTAATTTTTGTATCGCGCCAAGATTATTTAAATAAACAGGTTTTGTATGATGAGTTCGCTAGTAAAAACCCACTAACTTATTTTATTGATGAGGGCGGAAAAGGACCTTTGGCTATAAAAGGATGCACACATATTTTAGATGGTGTTACAAACATTACCCATACCATTTGTGCTGTGGGAACAGGCACTACACTTGCAGGATTGGCACAAGCCGCTAAACTAAAAAGTATAATAGCAGAGGGCGTTTGTGTGCTAAAAGGTGCCCAAAAAATGGATGATGAAGTTGATGATTTAGCTGGTTACAAAGTAAAAATTCACCACCAATTTAATGCGGGAGGTTATGCTAAAACTACTCCAGAGCTAATGGGTTTTATAAAATACTTTGCAGCAAATACGGGCATTTTATTAGACCAAGTGTATACTGCAAAAATGATGTTGGCTGTACAGCAACTTGCCTTGCAAAATTATTACCCTGAGGGCAGCAATGTATTAGCCATTCATACTGGTGGTTTGTTAGGTATGATTACTATGTTGTAAGAAATTGTTTGATTAACCAATAGGTTAAATAGTAAAAGGTTTATTCATTTTCAAGTAATATAATTGTAGCTTATTTTAGCAACCCTTCATCAGCAAAACTATAATAATCGTTATCGGCAATAATGATGTGATCCATTACCTGAACATCTATCATTCTACCTCCTTCAATTAATTTTTTGGTAATGCGTTTATCTTCTTCGCTTGGTAATTTTGCACCTGATGGATGATTATGACATAACACAATTGTACTGGCCAACAATTCAATTGCATGTTTAAAAATAACCCTAGGGTCGGCCACTGTACCTGAAACTCCTCCCTCGCTTATACGTTTTGCTTCTATAACCCTGCATCTATTATTTAGGTACAATACCCAAAACTCTTCAATGTGCAGATCGGCCATTAATGGGTGTAAGTATAAAAATGCGTGTTGACTAGATTTTATAAAAACATGGTCTGATTTTGCTTCTGCTAAGTTTCGTCTTCGGCCTAACTCTAATGCCGATGCAATGGTTAATGCCTTGGCCTGTCCAATCCCTTTTACTTTTTGTAAATCTTTAATATTTAGTTTTCCTAAATCTACTAAGTTATTATTTGTTAAGGCCAAAATGCGCTTAGCCAAATCAACAGCACTCTCTTGGCGTGTGCCAGTAGCAATTAATATGGCTACTAACTCAGCATCCGACAAGGCTGCAAGTCCTTTTAGCATTGCTTTTTCGCGTGGTCTATCGTCTTCGGCCCATTGTTTTATGGTGTTAAATTTTAGGGTGTCTTCACTCATGGCTGGTTGGTTTATACTACTAAAATAAAAAACCTTACCAATTTTACATCAATAAGGTTTAAAACAAAATAATAATTTTTATAACAATTTGGTTATTAGTAAATAATATATATATAATTGTATATAGATATAGCCAATGATTATGAAACATTTAATGCTATTTATTATCCTTTTTCTTAAGGTTTATCCTACAATTGGGCAAAATAGTTATTGTGTTAAATTAAGCGTTGGCGGCAGTATTGTTATACCTAAAAATGCATTTGCGTTCAAAAACAGTATTGGAATTGTATCATTAACTAATATAAATCAAAATCTTTTTATAGAAACTGGTTTAAGCTATGAGTTAATTAATTTAAATAATTATAAAAATAGTACACTATACACTTCTCAGTGGTCAAATGGCCCTCATCAAACTTATGTAAGTAAAACTGCTAATATCAATCAGTCATTTATTAAAATTCCTTTAATACTTCATATTAATAAAAATAAGCTAATCTATGGCATCGGAATTAGTCTAACACATTTAGTGCATTCAACGACAGAACAAACTGTTAATGGATTATATAAAAACAATAATTACCCAAACTCAGAAGGCGTACTTACAAGCAGTATTAAATCTTATTATGAAATAAATAATAGTTCTCTTAATAATTATAGAAGAACTAATATTAACCCCTGTATATCCGTTGGTAGAACTTTTAACAATCGATTTGCTTTAAATATCAACCTAGAATACAGCTTGTATGTTTCGCCTCAGTTCTCTAATAAAATTGAACCTTACAATTTAATGTCATTATCAATTAATTCATTCTATATAATAAACACTAAAAAAACAAAACCATGAAAAGGAAAACTGTATTAAATTCATTATTTTATTTAGTTATCATTTTGCTGAATTAAGGATGTACTAAACAGAAATTATTAACTAATGAGGACACAAAAAATACCAGATTTTATGGTAAAACTGGATGTGCATGTATTCCAGAATATATTAATCCAGATTGTGAAAGCTGTATAACATCTATATTTATGGGTAACTTATCAGAAGTCAAATATGAAGCATATTTCAATCAATGCCAAACTAATGACCTGTCATCATCAGGATGTCAACTAGATCCAACTAAAGCATTTAAGGTGACTTTTTGTTATGCCAAACCTTTGCCACACAAACTCAAAGATTGCTCAATTTATATGCAAATAGACGATGCTCCAGATTGCATAAAATGCATAACGTCATTTCCGTATAGTGTTAAATTAAAAGTAGCATGTTCAACAACAAACAACAAAGATTATGTAATTAGTTTAAATGATGATGACCCGAAAACACCGCCCATGGTTGAAATGCAATACACAACAAGCCAAGATCCTAAGTTCACCATTTGCTGTAAAAAACCTGATCTGCACTTTCCCAGTATTTTCTATAATTATTGCTGTAATGGTGATTTAATAAGAATAGAATGAGGCTTTTGCTGTTTTTGTTATTCTTAGGTTATTCATTACATGGATTCTGTCAAAATAGAAACCATCGGATAGTTTTTAAGACAGGGATTTCGCATGCTACCCAGCAATGGGGCGTTAGTCCCTTTGCACACATTCGACCACCTGATAAAAGTATTCAATCTGGTTTTCTTTTTTTGGGTTATAATCTAACCCCAAAAAAGAAAATTGAAGCTATAATTGGATTGCAATATGCAGAAAAAGGATTTAGAATTGCTTATCAGAATGAAATTCCTGGCCGACTTAAACAAGATGCGGCATACCAATATTTACTCCGATATTTAGAATTGCCTTTAACTTTTAGGTTACGAAAAGATCGCTTTTACTTTTCAGGCGGTGTTGTGTTTTCATACCTAGTTGGAGACACCTACAGTTACAGAGAAAAGATAATAGCTATTGATAAGTACACGGGTAGCGAAACAGAATATAATATTGCCTACGAGATTAACTCCTGACTTGTCCATTTTAGGTCAGCAGGTTTAGTTTTTGCAAAATGTCTATGAT
>JAUCCO010000070.1:0-17476 GCA_034676125.1 Bacteroidia bacterium | reverse complement strand
ACGGTAATTAATAAACTTGATGTTTTTTATAAAGATGATATCGTAAAAATATTATTGCCAGAAGAAGCAAAAAACATTTACGACAATATAAACAAAGTTCCTGGTGGTCAGTTTTTGCTTGAAGAAACCATAAAAACTTTAAACAGAGCTGCCGAAGATGCTGCTGTAGAAGCCAAACCAATTTTTATTAATGCCATTACTGGCATTACCATTACGGATGGTTTAAGTATTTTAAACGGAACAGATACTGCTGCAACATCATACCTAAAAGGTAAAACCTTCACCGCATTATACACCGCTTTTCAACCAAAAATTGATGCATCTTTAAGTAAAGAGTTAATTGGTGGAGTTTCTGCAAACTCGGCATATAGCAACTTAGTTAGTACATACAATACTGCCTCGTTAAACGGAATTTTATTTCCAAAAATATCAGGCAATAGTTTAAGCTCGCATGTTACCAATAAAGCGCTTACTGGCTTATTTATAAAAGTAGCCGATGAAGAAAAGGCCATCAGAACAGATCCTTTGGCACGTGTAAACGATATACTTAAAAAAGTATTTGGCAAATAAGGGTGAAGAAACTAATCACTTCTTTAACTTTATTATGCACTTTAAGTGTAAATGCCCAAACGGTTTTACCCTTATCTAAACTAAATTTTTCTACTTCATTTGTTCATTCGGTTTATAACAATACACCGTATAACAATTACAAAAATTCAAGTGGAATAAAGTTTCAGGTTGGCGCCAATATTTTAAATGGAGAAGTTTTTATATCAGGTACAACCTTTAAAAATACACATCCCACTTTTACCAATTATCAAACAGGAATACTTACTTTTGGGTATGCCTATAACTTACCCATCATAAAAAATATTTGGCTAAAACCACATGCTGGCTTTGGTGTAAATTATATGGTGTTTGAACAAACATCAAGCACCAATACAAGTAATTTAAATGAGTCGGAATTGATGTATGAATTAGGAGTAGCAGTGCAAACTAAAATTTATAAAAAACTACAACTTCAGATAGGTACAACTTATAATATTACCCAAACTTACTACAAGCAACACCAAGTATTTTTGCAGGCTGGTTTGATGTATTATTTTGATAGCCCGAAATGGCTTAAATCATTTATAAATTGAGAAAAGCACTTGTAATATTATTAATTGGTTTGGCAAACTTAGCCCAAGCACAAACCGACTCGGCATTGTATACTTTACAAGCTGAAAACACTGTACTAAGCACTAAATTACAAGCAATAAAAGGCGACAAACAATACATTACTTCAGAGCTTATTCGCACGCAAGGTATTGCCAGGTTAAGCGAATTATTAATTTGGATTGATAAAAGTACATTTAACACCATAAATGGTGATAGGTATAATTTAAACATTGCAGGGCAATCAACCCAACAACAACAAAACACTACTTTAATGATTAATAACCAAAAAGTAGAATTGGAAAGATGGGATGCAATAAACATTAATTTATTAGGCATTTCGGTAGCTGATATTGCTTATGTAGAAATTTACAATACACCACAAATTATTAATGGACAGTTTTGCGGATATGGAGCAATAAACATTGTAACCCGTAATAATTTTAAAGGATTAACCTATAAAGTATTGGCCAATAACGGCAACCCAATTAACGACCCTGGAGCAGCCAAATATGTACCTGGCTATTACACCCCAAACATAGATAAAACGGGTTTTTTATATGCTCATTCGTTAGGTTATTATGGTAATAAATTTCATGTAAATGCAAGTTTTAATTTTCAAGATTGGTACTCGCGCGATACATTAATTACAGCACGTTATTTAAACTACACACAAGTAGCTAATAAAAATACTTTATATGCTTTTAGACTTGGTGGTGCAGCACAAATTAAAAAAACATTGATTGAAGGTGGTGGTGCATACAGCAAACAAACAGAATTTTTATACCGCAATTATATGCTGCGAGAAGTGCCAACAAGCACTACTTATACCGAAGGATATTTAAAGCTAACACATAATTTTAGCAATAACCGTTACGCAAAAATTAATGGAACTTTTAACAAACATGGGTTTGATGCTTGGGTTAGCAACAGCAACTATTTTACGCCATATACACTTACCCATAATATGGTAAATACAGAGGTAGGTAAAACTACTTTATTGCCAAATAACCTGTATAGGAAATATACATTAGGATACACCTTTAATTATTTAACTTATTCTACTTCAAATGGATTTGTTGCGCAACACCAACCTTACGCAGGTTTTAAACGAGCTTTAAATAAAAAAACCACTCAACAATTAGATGTAATGATAAACATGGTTAACCAAACTATAAACCCACAAGTGGTATTTAATCATTACAAAAACAACAACGTAATTACTAGCTGGCATTTTACTGGAGCCTATTACCACACTAGGTTAAATCAATATTTAAATCAAACTTGGTATAACTATGCGGTAAATAATAATGCAAACAATTTAGCCAACAACTACCCTACTTATTTAATGGCTACACCTACTCAAAAACTTTCGGGCGATTATTTTTACAAACTAAATTTTGGTGGTGGTTTTAAGTTAACCTTTCATGGCGGATTAAGGTATAGTTACAATGCAGCCTACATTATACCTCACCAAACAATCACACCAGCATTTTATCCAGTAATGCAAACACAAGGTGCACAAGGCAATATTTTTGGCAAAATTTGGGGTATAAACATGCACTACAATGTATTTAATAACTTTTGGTTTGATGTAGATTATTACTCGGCAAATAACACCAGTAACCAAAAAGAATTGCAACAATTATTGCAAAACGAAGCCAATAGAAAACTGGTATTTAGCGCATTTTATAAACTGCCAGCAAGGTTTGATTTAGCTATGCGTACACAGGCAATTTCAAAAACAAATTGGCAGTGGTATAATAGCAATGGTATTTTACAAACCCAACAACTTAATGGTGTTTTCACCACTGATATTTCTATAAACAAAAAACTGTGGGCCGATAAAATTAATATAAACGCAACCTTACGTAATATATTTAATCAACAGGAGTTTTATAACCCAATGGGGGCCAACTTTAACACCCGCTTTATGATAACCGCACAAGTTAAATTTGAGCAGTTAACTAAAAAATTAACAAAGCCTTAACTTAAACTATATTTTTGCATGGTGAAGGTAGAATTAAAGCATCCTATTTTTAAAAAAATTGCTCAAGTAACTAACAATAACAATATTCCTGCTTATGTGGTTGGGGGATTTGTGCGCGATATTTTTTTAGAAAGACCAAGTAAAGATATTGATGTAGTGGTTTTAGGTGATGGCATTGCACAAGCAAAAAAGTTATCAGCCAATATTCCTAAAAGTAGTTTTTCTTATTTTAAAAACTATGGCACAGCAATGGTTAAAACCCACGATTGGGAGATTGAATTTGTTGGTGCACGTAAAGAAAGTTACTCCGAAAATAGTCGTAAACCAACTGTAGAACCAGGCACTTTGGCCGATGACCAAAACAGAAGAGACTTTACCATTAATGCACTTGCCATAAGTTTAAACATAACTGATTATGGCAATTTAGTTGATCCATTTAATGGCATTAGCGACCTAGAAAATAAAATAATTCGTACCCCATTAAACCCTGATATTACTTTTAGTGACGACCCTTTGCGCATGATGAGGGGAATTAGGTTTGCTACACAATTAAGGTTTGAAATTGAATACGAAACTTTCGAATCCATTAAACGAAATGCACAACGTATAAAAATAATTTCGTTTGAAAGAATAAGTGACGAGCTAAATAAAATAATGTTAAGCCCTAAACCTTCTATTGGTTTTAACTTGCTTTTTGATAGTGGGTTGTTGCAAATAATTTTTCCTGAAATGGCTGCTCTTTATGGAGTTGATATTATTGAAGGCAAAGCACATAAAGACAATTTTTATCATACCTTAATGGTGCTTGATAATATTTGTTTAGATACCGATGATTTATGGCTACGTTGGGCTGCACTGTTGCACGATATTGCAAAACCAGTAACCAAAAAATTTGAAAAAGGTACTGGTTGGACTTTTCATGGACATGAAGACAAAGGCAGCCGCATGGTGAAAAAGATTTTTAGTAACCTTAAACTTCCATTAAATGAAAAAATGAAGTTTGTAGAAAAGATTGTTGCTTTACACCATCGCCCCAAAGTATTAGCCGAAGAGGGCATTACTGATAGCGCCATCCGTAGGTTAATTGTTGATGCTGATGAGGACATAGATGCATTATTTTTATTGTGCAAAGCCGATATTACCAGCAAAAACAGGGTTAAAGTAGAAACCTATAGGCAAAAATTACTTGAAGTTAAACAATTGGTAGCCGATGTTACTGAACGTGATGCTTTGCGCAATTGGCAACCACCAATTACTGGCGAATACATTATGCAAACCTTTGGCATTGGCCCTAGCAGAGAGGTTGGTTTAATAAAATCAGAAATTAGAGAGGCTATTTTAGAAGGTAAAATTGCCAACAATTTGCAAGAAGCACATATATTTATGTTAGATATTGCCAACAGATTAGGTTTAAAACCTATAAAGTAATTATTTTGCACTAAATTATTCAAAATGAAATTATATCCCTTATTAATTATTGTTTTAACTGCAACAATATTTGCAAGTTGCACAAACGAAAAAGACGCAACTTTTGTTGACAAATGCGGAGGAAAAGCGCCCGGTGGTGCTGTTGGCGTTTTGATGGGTATTGATCAAGATATACAAATGGGCCAAGCCTCTGTTTCGCAAATTGAAGCAGATCCAGCAACTTATCCCGTTTTAGACTCGGCCACTAACCATGTAGCTTACGGACACATTTACCGCATACGTGATAATATTTTAAACTCAGGTAAGGTTTATTATAAAGATGAATTTCCGTGGAAAATTAGAATTATAAAAGATGATAATACCTTAAACGCATTTTGTACGCCTGGTGGTTACATTTATGTGTACACAGGCATTATAAAATACCTTGATAACGAAATGCAATTGGCTGGAGTTATGGGACACGAAATTGCCCATGCCGACCGCAGGCACAGTGCCAACCAAATGTTAAAGGTTTATGGCGTTCAAGCATTGATAGATCTATTTACAAGTGGTTCTGCACATCAAATTGCACAATTAGGTTCGCAATTATTAGCGCTTAAATTTAGCCGTAGTGACGAAACTGAAGCAGATGATTACAGTGTGCGCTATTTATTAGGTACCGAATACGATGCACAAGGCGCAAAGTATTTTTTCCAAAAAATTAGTGGAACAACATCAGTTCCTGAATTTTTAAGCACACACCCAAACCCAGATAACCGCGTATTAAACATTGAAGAAACTTGGAAGTGCCTTGGCAGTGGCGGAAACACAGGCACATTCGACTCTAGATATTTAGAATTTAAGAATAGCTTACCAAATTAAGCTTATACATTATTAGCAAAATGACGCGAATCATACAATATGGTTCGCGTTTTTTGTGCATTAAGATGTTGTAATACATTAAATTTGTTATTCTATTTTTAATAAAATTTATTGCTCACGCAACCAACTAAAAAAAACAGGTGTCTAAACCTACACATACTATAAAATTTGATACGCATTAAAGAATTAGCTGAAGCTGAGCTTATTCAACGGTGTTTGAATAACGATGTGCTCGCCCAAAACGAGCTTTACCGCAGATTTGCTGGTAAAATGATGGGCGTGTGTATGCGTTATGCAAAAAATCGTGACGATGCGAAAGACATACTTCAAGATGCTTTTGTTAGGGTTTACTTAAATTTAAAATCATTTAAAGCAGAAGGATCATTTGAAGGATGGATAAAGCGTATTATGATTAATACTGCAATAAAACACTACAGAAAAAATTTAAAATTTATCAATAATGTTGATATTGAAACTGCATACACTGTAGGGTTTGATAATGATATTATTGGAAAAATGGGGGTTGATGAATTGATGGCAAAAGTGCAAACTATGCCAGATGGATACCGCACCATTTTTAACTTATACATTGTAGAGGGATACCAACACAATGAAATTGGAGAGCTATTAGGGATTGCTGAAGGAACTTCTAAATCTCAATTAGCTAGGGCTAGAAATTATTTGATTAAATTAATAAAAGGAAATAACTCATCTGCAAATTTATGAACACCGAGGAAATAAATAGGTTTGATGAGCTGATGCGAGAAAAGCTAAACAGCTACCAAGAAGCAGAACCAGATATGGATTTGTTTAAAGGTATTCAATCTCGCAAAAGCAGGTTTTTACGGTTAAAAAATCTGTACATGCTCATCTTTTTACTAGCTGTAGTTTCGGCTGGTATTGTTGGAGGATTTTTACTAACAACAAAAACCAACAACCAGTCGCAATTACCAAAAAGTAATGCAATTGTTAAACCAACTAATGGCGTAAGCTCTGCTATACAAAAGCAAGATAAATATGCCAATTTATATAACTATAAACTTCAACAAAATATTGAAAATGCTAACTCGGTAGCTAGCTCAATTAATAATGCTGTTGTTTATAATGATAACACTACCAATAACAAAACAACCCAAAACAATAACCATACGGTTAATGATGATAAATTAATCAGTAAAACAGTTTTAACTAACCCAACTATCAACCCTAAAGATTTATTAAAAAACTCTATACAAGCAGAAGAGAAATACGACAAGCAACCCATAAACGTAAAAGAAACAAGTGGATGTAATGTTGATATTGATTATTATACTTCGTACGATAATGGCTTTAACTTTATTGCTAAAACTCAAAACCAAAACGTACAACTTACATGGCAATTTGGCGATGGAAAAACGAGCAAAGAAAATGGACCTAAGCACATTTATCAAAAAGCCGGACAATATGCTGTAATATTAACTGCAATTGATAAAACTACTAAATGTAAAGCAGAAACCTACAAATTGGTAACCGTAACTAAAGGTGTTGATTTAACAGCATCAACAATTAGTGGAACCGTGTTTGCCGATGCAGAATTTGCTGCTAAAACCTTAGTAGAACTTTGGGTGCATAATACTAAAACTAACCAATACGAAGCATACCAATCAGCTTATACCAATAGTAAAGGTTATTATGAGTTTGATGAAGTGAGTGAAGGCAATTATATTATTAAAACAAGTAATTACAAACTATATAATGCTACCTATTACGGCAACACAACTGAAAAAGAATTCGCCAATAGTTTAACAATTTTAGCAAACGACTACAAACAATTATTGGGTTAAGATATTCAAATGGTAAACTATCAAACAAATGCATCTATTCATAGAAACAATACCGATACAGGTGGAAAATGGATGATTGTGCTTGATGAAAACAACAATCCAATTGCATCAGTTTTAGTAAGTGCAAATGGTACTGTTAAAGCTAATGGAATTTTGCCACAAGGCGAATTGAATTTAATGGATCCTGAAACTGGTAAAACAGCAGGTAAGATAAACGTAAGTGGAGATGAAATTGACTTAGAAAAAAACACGAACGGCAATACACAAAACGACATTTTCGCACCTGAAGCAGAATTGATACTCACACCAAATCCTGCGACAGAAAACGTGAAAGTAAGTTTAAATCCATCAAACAATACACCAATAGAAGTGAGTATTGTAAACAACCAAGGTGCATTAATGCAAAGCTTTACTTTAAGCAGTGGCAGTAGTGTAAACAACATTAACATAAGTTGGTTGCCTACAGGAACCTATTATGTAGTAGCCAAACAAAATGGCAAAACAACAAGTACCCGATTGGTAAAAAAAATCGACTCGAGTAAGTAACTTTTCATAGGGTTAGGTTTATAAATAAAAAGAGGCAACTTAGCAATAGGTTGCTTCTTTTTTATTACATAGTATGGGTAATGTTTTGGCTAAAGCCATTCCTATTATTAAATCAATAATCCACCGGCTGAACCAGTGGCTATTTATTTAAATCATCTTTATGATAATTGAATTCAAATTTTGAATTGTTTTTAGATTTATCTGGAGGAAAAAATAAATATTGAAAAACAATATTGGCTTTAGCCAAACTCTAATTAGTGGCTATTTATTTAAATCATCTTTATGATAATTGAATTCAAGTTATGAATTACCTCCAGATTTACCTGAATATTCAACTATTTTAATTGCGGAATGATAACTCCTTGTTTGGTAATATACACACTAACTTGACCAATCATAACCTCTGCTATTCCATTATTAAAGGTGCCCACTGCATCAAAATCAGCAGGAATGGCAAATGCTCCATTCGTATCTATAAAACCCCACTTGCGCTTTACCAATACTGCACATCTATCATTAACAAACAGCATGGCATTATCAAAAACAAAACGCATTTTTACAGCCCCTGTTTTATCAATAAAACCCCATTTACCATTAAGTTTAACAGCAGCTAATCCTTGCGAAAATGGACGAATAGCTTCGTATTGGGGTGCAATAATTACTGTACCTTTTTCGTCAATAAAGCCATATTTATCCTTTAAAAGTATTCCTCCTAATCCTTCACTAAAATCATACGTGTATTGGTAAATTGGTTTAATAATTTCTTCGCCAAGTTTGTTAATGTATCCATAATTTCCGCCTGCATCAACCCAAGCTTTACCTTCTATAAACTTACCAATATTAAAGTATTTGGCTTTTATAACTAGGTTTCCTAAAGTATCAATTACACCAAACTTTATACCTGTTTTAACCCTAGCGTAGCCATTATCAAAATCATCAGCATCATCATAAGTGCAGGCTATTACTTCCACTCCTTGCTTATTAATATATCCAAATTTATAACCAAGATTTACTATATCGTAACTAAACTTTGTTTCGTGTATATCTGATTTTTTTCCAATACCCGATAAACCATTTTTAAATGGCCTAGCATCATATACATCACTAGCCACATCAAATACTTTTTTACCTTTGGTATCAACAAAATACTGTTGTTGTTTAACATTGGTTACCTTCGCTAAACCTTCACTATAATGTTGTATATTAATGTATAATCCAGTATCAATTATGCGTTGGTTTTTATCGTTAATTACGCAAGGTTGATTATTTAATGCTACTACAGCCAAGCCTTCGTAATAATTTTCAGCATAATCATACATTGCATTTATGGCAAGCTTGCCAGCTAAATTGGTGTAACCCCATTTGCCTTTTATTTGCACAGGATACAATGTGCCTTGAGCCAATAATGTAAGGCTTGATATAACTAATGTTGCTAAAAATAATATACGCTTCATGCCGCTAAAATAATATTTGATTTAGAGTAATAATACACAATTAAGTTGCGGATAACCACATTTGTACCCACCACAAAAAATGTTATTTTGCAAAGGTGCAATTTTTAACCACACAAATAGAATACTTAAAAGGTGTAGGACTATCAAAAGCCGAAATGCTTAAGAAAGAACTTGGCATATTTACATTTGCCGATTTGTTGTTTCATTACCCATACAGACATTTAGATCGGTCGCAAATACACAAAATAAGTAACATTACGCCCGACATGCCCTACATACAACTTAAGGGCAAGGTTAGCAACATTCGTTTGCTAGGTCAAAACCGAGCACAAAGGTTGGTGGCTGATTTAACTGATGGTACTGGCAAAATAGAGTTGGTGTGGTTTCAAGGCATTAAATGGGTTAAAGAAAGTACCATTGAAGGGAAAGAATACATCGTATTTGGAAAACCAACTGCCTTTAATGGAAACTATAACATGGCTCATCCTACATTAGATGATCCTGAATCGGCCGAAGGTAAAATGTACATGCACATAATGCCATTTTACAATGCAACCGAGCGCATGAAAACGCGTGGTATAGATAGTAGGGTTTTAATGAGATTAACCAATGCCCTAGTTACCGACCCACGCTTTAATCCCGAAGAAAACTTACCAGAATATTTAGTAAAGAAATTAAATTTAGTTACCCGCAAGCAAGCTTTAATTGCCATACATTACCCTGCAAATGCTGAGGTTTTAGCACAAGCCCAGCATCGTTTAAAGTTTGAAGAATTATTTTTTATTCAACTTAGGTTATTGCGTTATAAACTTAAGCGAACACAAATTTATAATGGCATTAAATTAGATTTAATTGGTGATTACTTCAATGATTTTTACAACAAATACCTCCCGTTTGAGTTAACCAATGCCCAAAAAAGGGTTTTAAAAGAAATTAGGATTGATGTAAAAAGTGGCAAACAAATGAACCGTTTGGTACAAGGTGATGTAGGTAGCGGAAAAACAGTTGTGGCTTTAATGAGCATGTTGATGGCATTAGACAACAACTATCAAGCATGTATGATGGCGCCCACAGAAATTTTGGCTCAACAACATTATACAACCATAAGTGCTTTGGTAAAAGATATGCCCATAAAAGTTGAACTTTTAACTGGTTCAACCAAAGTTAAAAAACGCAGAGAGGTTTTACAAGGAATTTTAGATGGTGAAGTGCACATTTTAATTGGTACACATGCTTTAATAGAAACGGTGGTTCAGTTTAAAAATTTAGGCTTAGCTATTGTTGATGAGCAACACCGTTTTGGAGTTGAACAACGTGCTAAACTTTGGAAAAAAAACACCTATCCGCCACATGTATTGGTAATGACAGCTACACCAATACCGAGAACATTAGCGATGACACTTTATGGTGATTTAGATACGAGTGTTATTGATGAATTACCTGCCGGCCGCAAGCCAATAAAAACCGTACATAGGTTTGATGCAAATAGATTAGCGGTGATTGGTTTTATGCGCGAAGAAATTGCCAAAGGTCGCCAAATTTATATTGTGTATCCATTAATTGAAGAAAGTGAAAAAATGGATTACATGAATTTGCAAAATGGGTTTGAGGAGTTGGTGAAACATTTTCCATTACCCAAATACAACATTGCTATGGTGCATGGCAAAATGAAACCGAAAGATAAAGATGCAGAAATGATGCGTTTTGTTAAAGGCGAAGCTCAAATAATGGTTGCAACTACTGTAATAGAAGTGGGTGTAAATGTACCTAACGCAAGTGTTATGATTATTGAAAGTGCCGAACGTTTTGGACTTTCGCAGTTACACCAATTACGTGGACGTGTGGGCCGAGGTGCAGAGCAAAGTTTTTGTGTATTAATGACGGGGTATAAACTTAGTGTTGATGGAAAGCTTCGTATAAAAACCATGTGCGAAACCGATAATGGATTTGAAATATCAGAGGTAGATTTAAAACTGCGCGGCCCCGGGCAATTAGAAGGAACTGCACAAAGTGGTGTATTAGATTTAAAACTTGCCGATTTGGCTAAAGACCAGCAATTGCTTCAACAAGCACGCGAAATTGCTACCATTATTTTAGAGAAAGATCCGCAACTTGAAAACCCGCATCATGCCATATTAAAACAATACTTTATATCGTATGGTAAAAAATCTAAATGGGGTCAAATTAGCTAAATAAATAAGGTTGATAAACTACAAACCTCTGCCTTGTACAATGGTTTTTATGGTATAAATTAATATCCTTAAATCCATGGCCAAACTCATGTTTTCAATATAAAGAATATCAAACTTTAAACGCTCAATCATTTGCTCAATGTTTTCGGCATAACCATACTTAACCATTCCCCACGAAGTAATACCTGGCCTTACACGTTGCAAGTGTTTATAATGTGGCGCAATAGGCATTATTTGGTCAATAAAAAATTGTCTTTCGGGTCTAGGACCAACAAGACTCATATCTCCTATCAATACATTATAAAACTGCGGTATTTCATCAAGCCTATACTTGCGCAAAATGCGACCAATAGCAGTAATTCGTTTATCATTTGGTGATGATAATGCAGGTCCATTTGCCTCTGCATTTACAACCATGGTGCGGAATTTTATTATTTTAAATGATTTACCATGCAAACCTACACGCGCTTGTTTAAAAAATACTGGTCCTTGCGAAGTGAACTTAACAATAACGGCCAACAATAAATATAATGGAGATAAAATTACCAATACAAAAAACGATACTAAAACATCAATAACACGCTTCAATACCATTTGCCAAGTAGGCATTATTTGTTGGTTAATTTGAATTAAAGCAGTGCCCAATACATTTTGCATTTTTACACCACCGCTCACCACATCAAACAAATTAGGAACAATTTTTAATAGTATGGGTTCATCTTCTAATAAGTTAGTTACTGCGGTTATTTCTTTATGTTTTGTAGATTCTAATGCAATAATTACCTCTTCTATTTTATGCTGTTTTATTAGTTGAGGAAGGCTATTGTAACTTCCTAAATATGGCAATATTCCTTCTAATTGATTAGCATCTGTTACATTAACATAACCTTGTAATAAATAGCCTTGTTGATTCTTTTCGTTTTGCAATTCCGTTACTAAATCAAACGAAACACCATTACTACCAACTACTATAGTTTTAAAGCCAATTTTTCGTTTGTTAATTAAACTTTTAATATGTGTAGCCATAAAAATACGGCTAACAGAGGTAATTATAAAATGTAATAAAAATAGGGTTAATAATGTTTTGTAATACACTTCGTATGATTTTACTTCATCATCAAGCAACAACACAAAAAACAAAATAATTACACCAATAACGGTGATAGAAAATGTAGCTGAAATTTCTTTGATACGAGATTTACGCCACACATCAATATATGTACCCGAAAGTAAATATAAAACAACCCAATATAGCGGAATAACAATTAATCCTAAATACAAACTAGTATTGGTTTCAAATGGAATTGCATAACCAAATTTATCAGGCTCTACAAAAACTTTTCGGTACGCAAAAAAGCTGAACCACGAAACCATCGCAGCCATAAAATCAACCAAAACAAATGGTATGGTATGTCTTCTAAATTTTATCACCCTTCAATTAGCTTTACGTTATCAATTATAATTTTTGGGCGAGGCGAACCAATTGGCCTGTAAACTTCTATATAAACCTTGTACTCTGTATTTATCGGGTTTAACGAAACTTCATCTGTGGTGTTAATATAAACCTTATTCCATCCATTAGTTGGATAGGCATTGTATAATGGAATTTGTTTTACACCGCCTGGCACATTAGCAAACATGCCAATATATAATATCACATCCGAGTTATAATCTAACTCCAGCATAGAAGGCAAATTAAGGCCAACAAGATTATATGGATCTGTAGTTACCAACCTAAAATAATCAGTACTATCAGTAAGCATAATCTTTCCGGAATTTTGACCTTGTGTACGTGCATCTGGACCACTGTTTACATAAATAATGGTATCGCCTGGCATTGTGTATGTTTTAGAAAATCGTAGCCCTACCCTATCAAAATCTTCAATAAATTTAAACTTAGCACGTGGCACATATTTAAACACTGGGAAAATAGTATCAATAGTATTAGGTTTAAGATTTAAGGAAAAGTAAGTACGGGCTATTAATGGATTAGGAATACGCTCATAATTTTGACCAGTTTTTAAAATACCTGCATCAATTCCTATTTCTACGGCACCTGTTTTTTGAATTGGAATAAGGGCTGGTAAACCAAATGAGCCCACTACACTTCCGTTCTCGTAAACCCAACCATCTACAATTTTACTGGTAGAATCACCTTGGCTTCCATCAGCAGCAGTTTCCATTTTGTAGCCACCAATATAAACATAACCAGGTACAATTGCCTCGTTATCAAAAACCTTACATTGAGAGAACAGCCCTAAACTGGCTATTAATACAATTAATTTAGAATTTATTTTCATGTATACGTAGCGCAAAAGTATTAATTTTATTGATACTTAAGACTAGTACATTTAACGTAAAAAAAACTTATCCATTGTAATCAAACAATGTACTTGGATACATTTTTTCAATTACTTTATAAGCTATGCGTAAATTTTGATAAGATTGGTGGGTATCTTGGGTTAATCGCTGGCTATTTAATATGCTTTGCGCAAAGTACTCTAGTTCTAATTTTACAACATCTTGTTTTCGGTTATTTTTAGGCGTAATTTCTTGATGAACCATTTCGTTGTTATCATCCTTAGTTAATTTGGTTATTTCAAAATCGTTTAAACCCATGGCTACACATTCGACTTTTTGAAATGCTTTGATATAACTATTTTCATCATTACTAAAGTTACCACAAATTAATGATGCCACACAACCGTTTTCAAACTCCAACCTAACGTTAACAAAATCGGTATACGAATTAAATACAGCAGCACCATTGGCCACCACTTTTTTAACATTCGATCCAATAATATGAGTAAGTAAATCGATATCGCTAAGTATCATTCCAAAAATCATAGAATCGTTACTCACACTTAATACTTTATTTTGATACCGCCTTAACTCAACATAATTAGGGCGTTTAACCATGCGTTTAAACGTTTTTAAATCTGGATGAAATTTATCTTCGTGTAGTATTCTTATATTTACATTGGCTTCAATTGCAAGTTCACTTAATTGTTTTGCTTCACGAATATCTTCACTTAATAATCCATTTAATAAAACGTGTTTTGATTTTCGGATAGCTTGACATGCATACCTAAAATGAGTACCAACTGGTGATAAAATATCAATAGCATCAACTTCATCAATCAGGGTTGATAAATTGGTGTAATGCTTTAAATTGTTATCGGCAGCAAAGGCTTGCGCAATAGCAGGAGAGTGATCAAAAAAACCGACCAACTCAAAATTTGGTATTTGCAAAAACTGTGTAGCATGTCGTTTACCCAGTTCATTTGCGCCTATAATTCCTATCTTTATCATAACAGTAATTGATGCCGTACGAATATAGGTTTGGCACCATAGCTTGGTAATTGGAGTTATACCTTTTATTAACAGGAATTACAAAACCAATCATACAAAAATGTACACTACCACATTTATTAGCTGTTATTTGTTAAAACTTAGTATATATATATTAATAATAGTGCATCATATTTGCCCTATATGATAAGGCACGAAGACACCTATAAAAATAAAGGAGCACGTAAAAAGCTAATTGAACTGCTGGCTAGTAAAGGCATTACTGATAAAGGCTTATTAAATGCTATGCTTAAAATTCCTCGTCATTATTTTTTTGATAAAACATTTGAAGGCCATGCTTATGAAGATAAGGCATTCCCAATTGGCGAAGGACAAACCATATCGCAACCATATACAGTAGCCTATCAAACACAATTATTACACATACAAACGGGTGATAAGGTATTGGAGATAGGCACTGGTAGCGGTTACCAAACAAGTGTATTGATAGAAATGGGTGCTAATGTGTTTAGTATTGAACGCCATGAATCGTTGAGCAAAAAAGCGCAATTAGCACTTAAACACTTTGGTTATAAGGCCACTTTAAAATGTGGTGATGGTACTAAAGGTTGGTTAGAAGAAGCTCCTTTTGATAAAATAATTGTTACCGCAGGTGCTCCAGTAGTGCCAAAACAACTCGCGGCACAACTTGCTATTGGCGGACTTTTAGTAATACCAGTAGGTGATGAAAAGGTGCAACAGATGCTTACTATTATACGTAAAAGCGAAAAAACATTTGAAAAAATTGCCATGGACAAGTTTAAATTTGTGCCATTAATTGGGGAAAATGGGTGGAAATAAGGCTACAATTTTGTTGAATTTATTTTTTTTATTATTAACAAAGTTGGGCTATTAACATATTGTAAACAAAAGTAAACAAGCCAAAATGCCAATAAAAACGGGGCTTTACACCATTTTACGACTTAATAAGCATGGTTGTAAACAAATTTAGCATACCCTGATAAAAAGCAGGTTGGTGATTTTACGGATTATTGCCATATATATTTGTAGTGTTAAACAAACAAAAACAAAAAAAATTTAACTCATGAAAAAATTAATTTTATCGTTAGCATTTGTTGCAGCTGGAGCTGGAGCGTTTGCACAAATTGGCCAAGGTTCTATGATGCTTGGCGGTAGCTTAGGTTTCTCTTCTGCTGGTGGTGGAACAGTTAAAAATACCCCTCCTGGAACATCTGTAGACCTTACAGCTAGATCTAATTGGAACTTCTCTCCAACTTTTGGTTATTTTGTAACTGATAACATTGCTGTTGGTGTTCGTTTAGGATTAGGTGGCACAAACCGTGGACAAGTTACCACAACAGACGGAAAAACTACTGAAAACATCAGCTCTTTCGATTTTAATGCTGAAATTTTTGGTCGTTACTACATGGAGGTTGCTACTAACCTTTATTTCTTTGGTGATGCAGGCTTAGGCTTTGGTTCTGCTTCTTGGACTGATAGAACTACAGACGGTCTTGACAAACTTAAAGATGATGACAAAAATTCAATTTCAAGTTTTGGTATTAACATCGCTCCAGGTTTAGCATTTTTCCCATCAGAAAAATGGGGTATTGATTTTACTCTAAACCGTATAATTGGATATAACATGACTACAACTACAAGAGAAACTCCTGCTCCTGGTAGTGTTAAAACAGAAAGATCTACCTCTGACTTCAACATTGGTTTTGGTTTAAACCCAACAATTGGTTTACATTACTACATGGGTAAATAATTAATACCCATTAAATATAAAAATCCCGCTTTGCTATGCAAAGCGGGATTTTTTTTGTGCTTTAACCCAAATTACGCATTGGAAATGCATAATCGATATAGAAACTGTAAATCAGTTTTATGCAAAACTGCTAACATTTTCTTTGCCGAGGCTTCGGCACGGGATTTACCCTACTAAATCAAGTAGTTCGATTTTTCAAATCTTTTATTGATTAATTTGGGTTTAATTAGTTTGAGATTGTTTAGCCATTAAATTGTAACAGCTATCAACTGGCATTACAAATTACAACACTACTGTAAAATAAAGTGTGTGTACTTCAACTAACTTGAATATTATTAATGATATAGTTTTAAGTAGCTTTATATTTATTCTTCCAGTGCAATTTGTCCTTCGTTATATTTACTTGGACACTTTAATAAAATTTTATTGGCTTCAAAATTTTCGCCATTCATTTTACCAATAATTACCACCTTCTCGCTACGTTCAAAATCTGCAGGCTCTGGTGCACGGTAAATTACTTTACTTTCTTTACCATCTTCATCTATTAAATAAAAAGTAAATAAATTGGCATCTACTTGTGGGTTATACTCACGTGGCTTTTCTTTATTAAGCACACCTACCACATGATATTCTTTATCAGGGTTTGCCCTAGCCTTAGTAAATCCTTCGTAAGTACTTGCATCACCATAAGTACTAACAATTGCGCCAATAGCTACAGCAATTAAGGCAATAATAATGATATGTGATTTTTTCATAATGTTATTTTTTCTCCATTTTAGATAGTTTCCTATCAATACTAATTAAATAGCCAATTACCCCAACAAAAATTACGGCAATTACGGCAATTACAATTTCAAATTTGGCTGATGGCTGCTCAACAATAACCTGTGCTTGCATCAAAATATTATTAATTATACTATTCATTTTCTGATTGTTTTTGT
>JAUCCO010000069.1:0-17496 GCA_034676125.1 Bacteroidia bacterium | reverse complement strand
AAACATAATATGAACGAAATAATTGTTGCTAATATAAGTTGGAATCCATTTGGCTGGAGAAATAATGATTATATAAATCCTAGGGCAGGTCATAACTTTGCTAGGAATAATTTTGCTCATGAATCATTAAACTTTAAATTTAACAAGAAAGCAATTGATACTGAAAAAATAATTCAGGGCTATATTCAATGGACCAATAGTCCGGTTAGTTTTAAAAAAGGTGGATTAATAATTTTTTACACCAAAAACACCGATACAAGAAAAGGTCAAATTGTTGGTGTTTATGGGAAAGCAGAAACCTTTAAAGACTCAGAAAAACACAAACTTAACAATCAAGAATATTGGACAAATGTAAAAGCAGAAAGAGCATTTTCTCTCTTATTTCCAATACCACTATTAGCCGATAATTACAAGACATATACCAGTGAAAGAATTGTTGGTCAAATTGGATTCGCATATAAAGACAAGCAGTTTGCCGAACAAATACTTTTTGATGAGTTAACGGAGCTTTCTAAAGCTGGAAATAACGAAAACGATTTCAATATATTAATGCGGATTTACGAATACTATATCGGCAAAAAAATTAAAAGAAACTTTAATTCAAACGATGAAAAGGAGCAAAGTGAGCTCGAAGTGTTTTTTAAAAAGTATAAAACCAAGTCAGAAATTTTGGCCGAACTTAAAGCTTTAAAGGAAACCGAATCAGAGGAAGTTACCGTAAATCGTAAAACTTACAAAAGAGACAATAAAACCATAGCGCAAATTAAAGTATTAAGGGATTTTAAGTGCCAAATATGTTCTACTTCTATAATTAAAAAGGATGGTAGTAAGTATATTGAAGCTGCTCATATAAAACCAAAGTTCCAAAAAGGAAGAGAAACCTTAGATAATATTATTTTGTTATGTCCAAATTGCCATAAAGAATTTGATTTAGGCTTATTAGAAATAAAAAATCATGATGCACGAAAAATTGAATTTTCGCTAAATGGCAAGTTCCACAAAATAAACTTTGAATTATAGATTAAGTGAGTTAACCAATTAAAATATTGGTTTTGTGGTAAATGAATATAATTCTCATTGCTACCTTACACCCTCTTTTTTGCCTTAAAACAAATAAAAATATCTGCTATTAAATGTAGCCAATACATTTATATTTGAAAACACAATAGTATTACACTATTGGTTTATGCTAATTAGCAACTGTTAGGCTTATTTAAGTAATTTTAGGTTAATCATAAATTAGAGATTTGGTTAGGTGCTAACATGCTTTATAAGTGAATTGTAAAAATACAAAATGACTCAAAAACAATTAGAAGATTATCTCTGGGGAGCAGCCAACATTCTACGTGGTATGATTGATGCCGCTGACTTTAAACAATATATTTTCCCTCTGCTTTTCTTCAAACGGGTAAGCGATTTGTGGGACGAAGAATACCAAACCGCTTTAGATGAAGGTAATGGCGACTTAACTTTTGCTGAGTTTGCCGAAAACCACCGTTTTCAAATACCCAAAGGTTGCCATTGGGAAGATGTAAGAAAGAAAACCGTTGATGTAGGTGCATTTTTACAAAAGGCATTGAACGGTATTGAAAAAGCCAACTTTGAAATGCTGCATGACGTATTTGGCGATGCCCAATGGACCAACAAACGCAGAATGAGTGACGAAAAAATGCTTGACCTGATTGAGCATTTTAGCAAAATGAAACTCACCGTTGCCGAAGTGCCTCACGACATTATGGGCGAAGGCTACGAATACCTGATTAAGAAATTTGCAGACGACAGCGGACATACCGCAGCCGAGTTTTACACCAACCGCACGGTGGTAAAACTAATGACCCAAATTACCGACCCAAAAAGCAGTGAAAGTATTTACGACCCAACCTGCGGCAGTGGCGGTATTTTGCTGAGTGCCGCTTTGCACCTGAAAGAGCAAGGCAAAGAATACCGAACGCTAAAACTATACGGACAAGAACTCAACCTCATTACCTCTGCCATTGCCCGTATCAATATGTTTATGCACAATGTAGATGAGTTTTTAATTGTGCAGGGCGACACCTTAGACAGCCCGCAGATATTGGAAAATGACGAATTGAAAAAGTTTGATGTGATTATGGCTAACCCGCCATACAGCGTAAAAAAGTGGAGCCAAAGCAAATGGATGAACGACCCTTTTGGACGAAACATTTGGGGAACGCCACCACAAGGTTGTGCCGACTATGCTTTTCAGCAGCACATTATGAAAAGCCTAAACCCCGAAACAGGCCGATGTGTAGTGCTTTGGCCACATGGCGTTTTGTTTAGAGACAGCGAAGCGGAAATACGCAAACGAATGATTGAATTAGATTTTGTGGATGCGGTAATTGGCTTGGGCAAAAATCTTTTTTATAACAGCAGTATGGAAAGTTGTTTGCTGGTATGCCGAATGAAAAAGCCAAAAGAAAGAAAGGGAAAAATAATTTTCATTGATGCAAAAGATGAATTAAGAATTGATAGAACAAATGCCTGGTTAGAACCAAAACATATTGACAAAATTTCCAAAGCATATTGGAATTATAAAGACATTGAAGGATTTACAAAAGTTGTAAGCAATAATGCAACACTTGAAAACAATGGAAATCTGAACATTCAACTTTACTTCAAACAAAACAATGCTATAAACGAAAACAAAGTTGAAGACTTGATTACTGAAATTAAATCAAGTCAAAAATTAATAAACAATTCCTTGCAGAATTTATACAGTCAACTTGATAAAATTGGGATTGAATAATGAACTTGAAAAAAAATAAATGGAAGTCATTAACACTTGACGAAGCTTGCACATTCGTTAGGGGTGTTGTGTTTTCTACTAAAGATGAAGTTGATTCAGGTGGTTATGCAATTCTTCGTTCACACAATGTTGATTTTGAAAATAGCAAAGTGAGTCTGCATAATCTCAAATATGTTTCTGATACAGTGAAAGTAAAAGATTCGCAAAAGTTGATGAAGAATGATATTTTGATTTCAGTTGCAAACAGTAAAGAACAAACCGGTAAAGTTGGTTTCTGTAACGAAGATACAAATTCATACGCAGGTGGCTTCATGGCAATTCTAAAACCCAAAGAAACTATTCATCCATTTTATCTCTTTAACTATCTTTTATCCGATGAATCGAAAGATTTTATTGCAGGAAGAACGCAAGGAACTACCAATATTTTCAATATTACTTTTGAAAGAATAAAGGATTTAGAAATTCCCCTTCCCCCACTCGAAGAGCAAAAGCAAATAGCCGCCCTATTTCAATCCATAGAAACGGCTATGGAGCAGGTGGATGGGCAGGAGAAGAATTTACATCAACTGAAACATAAATTACTCAAAGATTTATTCAGCGAAAAACAAGAATTTGGAAATCATTTAAAAGCCAAAGATTTTGAAACAGTAAAGTTTGAAAAAATTGCAATCAATATTTCAGAAAGAGTTGAGCCAAAGAAAACAGAACTCACTACTTATGTTGGCTTAGAACATTTAGATGCCGACAACTTAAAAATAGAACGAACTGGAACACCTGATGATGTAATAGGAACCAAACTAAAAATCTACAAAGGCGATATTATTTTCGGAAAACGCAGGGCTTATTTACGCAAAGTAGCCGTTTCACATTTTGATGGCATTGCTTCTGCACACAGTATGATTTTAAGAGCCAACGAGAAGAATATCGAAAAAGATTTTCTTCCTTACTTCATGCAGAGTGATACTTTCATGAGTAGAGCCGTTCAAATTTCCGAAGGTTCTCTTTCGCCAACTATCAAAAACAAAACATTGGCGGTGCAAGAATTCATTTTGCCAAAGAAGGAAAAGCAAAAAGAATTGATTTCAGTATTTAAGCAGTTTGATACAACTATAGAACAACTCAAACAACAGAGAACAACGTTGAAGAATTTGAAGCAGAAATTATTAAATGAAATTTTAGGATAATGGCAAACAAAAACGCAGACACCAATTACAATACAAACTTAGCATCAGAATATTTGATGATGAGTTTGCTTTGTCGTGCTGGCAAGGATGCTTACTTATCCCTTGGAAATAAAAAAGGAGTTGATATTATCGTAAAGACTGACAAAGGTGCAATCTGTATTGTTGAAGTTAAAGGAGTGAATAAGAGAAACGATTGGTTGATCGGCAATTCAGGAAAACTACCAATTGAACCCAACTTAATTTATGCCTTGGTGTGTTTTCATGGCAAAATAGATGAGTTAACAGCGACAGCCTATTTTTGGATAATTCCATCTTCAAAACTTGCGAAACTCACAGAGCATAAAATATCAAAAAACGAAAAGACCGTTTACATTTCAACCAAATATGTTCGAGAGAATTATGATAAGTATAAGAACACATTCAAATACTTAGACGAGTATTTAAAAATAAACTAAATTCGAACAGTTAAAAGCACAGAAATGAGCAGAATAAGAATAAAAAATTTCGGTCCCATCAAAGAAGGTAATCTAGAAAACGAAGGTTGGCTTGATATAAAAAAAATTACTGTTTTTATAGGTAACCAGGGAAGCGGAAAAAGTACGGTTGCCAAGTTGATTTCGACTTTTATGTGGTTGGAGAAAGCAATGATAAGAGGTGATGTTAATGCAAATATTTCTGCCAGTGATTTCATTGAAATGCTTACTTATCACCGAATGGAGGACTATTTTCATACAGATTCCGTTCTTGAATACGAGGGGGTGTATTACACTATAAGCTTGCAAGAGCCAAGTGTGCAAGGCAATCGATCTATTGCTGGAAAAAAGCATAGCAAGGCACCTATAAATTTTTTATCGGCAATTAAAGACACAAATAAAATTTCTAACCTATTAGCTGGTAGTTTGTCAACTTTTGCAGTAGAATACAGGCGAGCACAATTAAATAGTGGTGGAAAATCACTTCCCCTGCCTATTAATAAGGCTAAAATTCGTTATGATGAAGACCGAGATGAAACAATTCTCACAGTTGGTGATAAACCACTTAAACTTTCTAGTGCTGCAAGTGGATTTCATTCTATTGTGCCACTGTATTGGGTTTCCAAAAATATTTTAGACTTTATTCATCAGGACGAAAAAAAACTGTTACAAACATTGAGTACAGATCAAATTATTCGTAGGGAACGAGACTTGAAATTATTGAATTTGCATGGTATCACAGAATCTGAAAGTAAAGAAAAAATAGCAAAAGTTAACAGCAGGTTTATTTGCCGGCATTTTGTTAATATAGTGGAAGAACTAGAACAGAATTTATTTCCAAGTTCGCAGAAACATGTGTTGGAAAGTTTAATAGGGTTCAATAACTTGGATGAAGGGAATAAATTGATAATGACAACGCATAGTCCTTATTTAATAAATTATTTAACACTAGCGGTAAAGGCTGATAGTGTTTATAAAACACTTAAGGACAAAAAATATAAACTTAGTGACCCTGAAATGATCCAAACCAATAATATCGTTCCAATTTCATCTACAGTAAAGGGGAATGAATTAGCAATTTACGAATTGAATGAAATAGATGGGACTATCATTAAGCTTGATTCATACAAAGGTTTACCATCAGATGAAAACTTTTTAAACAGTAGTTTAGAAGATTCAAACGAATTATTTGCTCAACTACAAGAAATTGAAAAGGGATGGCGATAGATTTTTTTCAAGCAAAATGCAGAAGTGTTACTTCTGAAAAAGTTTTTGGAATCGTTGATATTCCACCTGCTACTTTAGTATTTAATAACGAAGCAGATTTTAATGTTTGGATAGACAATGCCAGTGAAAAAGAAATAACTCATACAGCCATTGACGATTGTTTAGGTATTCCTGATGCAGAAGGTGAGAGATGCGAAAGTATGATTACTTATGATGATGTTTTAATTTTTGTTGAACTTAAAGACCGGGATGGTGGAAGATGGGCAGGAAAAGCAAGAAACCAACTTATAAACACCATTAAGCTTTTTAAAAGGGATGCAGGAATTGCCGAATATACTCGTCATTACGGGCACATTGCCAATAAACAAAGACCTAATTTCAAAGCAGGAGGTATGAGCTTTAGTCAAGAGTTTGAAGATGCAACCAATGGTTTTATTTTAAGGGTAAGTGATGTAATTAAAATCGAATAATTTAATATGGCATTTAACGAACAAAATACAGTAGAGCATTTTATCATTCACCAACTTACAGGGGTGAACTTAAATGCTGTGCAAGGCAATGTAGTAAAAGAAGATGCCGTAGAATACGATTCGGTAAAATGGAAATACGTGCAAGCCGATTTACTGCAAAGAGATATTACCGAAGTGTTAGTAGAAAAGGAATTAAAAGAAGCTCTTTGCCGCCTCAATCCTGATATTGCCGCCAATCCAGAAAAAGCCGAAGAAATTATTCATAAACTCAGAGCCGTTCTCATCACCGTAAACAATGTTGGTTTGGTAAGAGCCAATGAAGAGTTTTCAAAATGGCTTCGCAATGAAATAACGCTTCCAATTGGAACCAACAACGAACATGTTGCCATTCGCTTGATTGATTTTGAAGTATTAAAAAATAACAGTTTTGTGCTTTCTAATCAATTTAAACTTAGAGCCAGAGAAACCAAAATTCCTGACATTGTAATGTTCGTAAATGGCATCCCTTTGGTAGTGGGCGAAGCGAAAACACCTGTGCGACCTGCTGTTACTTGGTTTGATGGTGCACATGATATCAATGTAATTTACGAGAATACTATTCCTCAATTATTTGTTCCCAATGTATTTTCATTTGCAACAGAAGGAAAAGAAATATTTATTGGTGGTGTAAGAACACCTTTAGAGTTTTGGGCACCTTGGCGTTTAGAAGATGATAAAGATGAATTAAGTCATTTTATCGGTTTACAAGATGTAGCCAAACAATTAACGCATTTACTCAAGCCTTCAACACTACTGGATATTTTACAGTATTACACAGTTTACGCTACCAACAGTAAGAAGAAGAAAATAAAAGTGGTTTGCCGCTATCAGCAATACGAAGGAGCCAACGCCATTGTGCAACGTGTAAAAGAAGGAGAAATAAAGAAAGGATTGATTTGGCATTTTCAAGGTTCGGGAAAATCGCTATTGATGTTGTTTGCTGCTCAGAAATTAAGAAAGCAACAAGATCTTCATAATCCAACGGTATTGATAGTTGTGGACAGAATTGATTTAGATACACAAATTACTGCAACCTTCAATACTGCGGAAGTGCCTAACATGATTACGACTGACAGCATTAAGGAATTGCGAACATTATTAGAAAAAGATACCCGTAAAATAATAATTACCACCATTTTTAAATTCAAAGATGCTTATCCCGATATGAACCTTCGGGATAATATTATTGTAATGGTGGATGAAGCACACAGAACGCAGGAAGGCGATTTAGGACGCAAAATGCGAAATGCTTTACCCAATGCTTTTCTATTCGGTTTAACAGGAACTCCAATAAACAAAGCAGATAAAAATACATTTTGGGCTTTTGGTGCAGAGCAAGATAGTGGTGGTTACATGAGCCGCTACACTTTTCAAGAAAGTATTAGAGACAATGCAACCTTGCCTTTACACTTTGAACCACGGTTGCCAAATTACCACATTGACAAAGAAAGTTTGGACATTGCTTTTAAAGAAATGGCAAACAACCTGAGTGAAGAAGATAAAAATAAACTCAGTCAAAAAGCTGCTAACATGGCGGTGTTTTTAAAATCACCAGAAAGGGTAAAAACTATTGTTGCAGATATTGTAGAGCATTATAAATCGCACGTAGAACCCGAAGGTTTAAAAGCCATGATAGTAACGCCAGACCGAATGGCTTGCGTTCAATACAAAGAAGCATTAGATCTTTTGATAAATCCCGAAGCAAGTGAAGTTGTGATTAGTTCAACAGCTAGCGATGATTTTGATTTTAAACAGAAGTATGCAATGGACAAAGACAAGCAAGAAAAAGTTGTGGAGAAATACAACGATGCAGATTCGTCTTTGAAATTTTTGATTGTAACCGCAAAATTGTTGACAGGCTTTGATGCTCCGATTTTACAAACAATGTATTTGGACAAATCTCTAAAAGACCACACTCTTTTACAAGCCATTTGCAGAACCAATCGTTTATTCCCAAATAAAACATTCGGTAGAATTGTAGATTATTTTGGTGTGTTTGACGACACAGCAAAAGCCCTGGCATTTGATGAAGAAAGTGTAAAATTGGTTATTACCAACCTGCAAGATTTGAAAGATAAGCTGCCAGAATGGATGGAAAAATGTTTAAATCATTTTATAGGAGTAGATAGAAGTATTTCAGGTTTTGAAGGATTATCAAAAGCACAAGACTGTATTAACACAAACCAAAAACGAGATGCCTTTGCAAAAGATTTCAGCAGCCTGACAAAGTTGTGGGAAGCACTTTCGCCTGACCCTGTTTTAAATCAATTTGAAAAAGATTACAAATGGTTGTCGCAGGTTTACACATCTGTAAAACCAGCATCAGACGACAACGGCAGATTGTTGTGGCATGCTTTGGGTGCTCAAACAACGGCACTCATACATGAACACATTCATGTTTCGGGCATCAATCACGATATGGAAGAAATGATTTTGGATGCAGAAGTGATTGACGATTTGATGAACAAGAAAGACCCAAAACAAGCAGAGAAGATTTTGAAAATTCTTATTAGTCGATTAAACAAACACGGAAACAACCCAATATTTAAAAGACTTAGTGAAAGACTTGAAGCCATTCGTGACAAAGCAGAGAAAGGATTGATAAACTCTATAGAATTTATCAAAGAACTTTGCCAGTTAGCCAAAGAAACATTGCAAGCCGAAAAAGGAACTGAACCCGAAGTAGAGCAGAAAAATGCTAAAGCCGCATTAACAGAATTATTTCTAGAATTGAAAACAGATACTACACCAGCTATTGTAGAACGCATTGTAAACGACATTGACGAAATAGTTAGAGTAGTTCGCTTTGATGGTTGGCAAAACTCAACAGTAGGAGAAAGAGAAATAAAACGTGAATTACGAAAAGTACTTTGGACAAAGTATCAAATCAAAGACGAGGATTTGTTTAATCGGGCTTATGACTACATCAAAGAATACTACTAAACGAAGTTGGGTATGCTTTATGTGTTTATACCAGTAAACTATTGGTTTTGCTTACTAATATTCAACCAATTAATTCACTAAATTAAACATTACCCATAAAGCAATCAAATTTAAACTCTTATCCAAAAATTTCTTTTAACTTTTGTTCTCTGTACACAAAAATTTGTTCAACCTTTTTTTGAATAAAAAGGGCATTAATTATTGGTTCTAAAATCCAACCAGGCGACAAAAATTCAATTCGGTCGGTCATTTCTGTTCTTCCATCACCCAAATCTTTAAAAGAATGGGTATGGTGCCAACGCACGTAAGGGCCTTTAATTTGCTCATCAATAAACTGATACGGAGGATTCCAAGTGCTTATTTTTGTTTTCCACCCAAATGGAATTCCACTTAATTTAATTTTATAATCAATAATAGTTCCTGCAAACATTTTAATAGGCAAGGGCGTAGTAATTTTAAAAGATAACTCGGGTGGCGTTAAAGCATTAAGGTTCTCAGCTTTACTAAAAAAATCAAACACCACATTAAGCGGCTTGTTAATTATAGTTATGGTTTCTAAAATGTGCGGTTTCATTATTAATATTTGTTTGATGTAATATACAATTAAAAAGGCTAAGTGTTTTGCCTACCTTTGTTGCGTGAATTATTTACGTGCAGAAAACCTAAACAAACGATATGGCGATAGGATATTGTTTGAAAACTTAACCTTAACCATCGAAAAAGGTGATAAAATTGCTTTAATCGCTAAAAATGGTACCGGAAAAACCAATTTAATGAATATTTTAGCTGGTGCTGATACCAGTGATGGCGAAGGAAAAGTAATAGTTGATAAAAATATTCAAGTGGCGTATTTGCCACAAGATCCATATTTAGACCCAAAATTAAATGTTTGGGATGCCTTGTTTAGCAGCAACAACGAACTTTTAAAAGCTGTTGCCGAATATGAAGAGGTAATGCGTTTATCAGAAACCAATCATGATGAAGCTACCATGCTTAAATTGCAATATGCAATGGAAAAAATGGATTTGCTAAATGCTTGGGATTACGAAACAAGGGTTAAACTTATTTTAACCAAACTTAGTATTACCCGTTACGACCAACCAGTAACAATGCTGAGTGGTGGCCAACGCAAACGATTGGCTTTGGCGCGTATCTTAATTCAAACTCCCGATTTATTAATAATGGATGAGCCTACTAATCATCTTGACGTAGAGATGATTGAGTGGCTTGAAGGTTACCTTAAAAGTGCAGATATTACCTTGTTTTTGGTTACCCACGATAGGTATTTTTTAGATGCTGTATGTAACGAAATTATTGAGTTAGATAACAGTAAACTATACACTTACAAAGGTAATTACGCTTATTATATAGAGAAAAAAGAAGAACGCGAATTTAAAGAAGGTCGTGAGATTGATAAAGCTCGTAACTTGTTTAGAAAAGAGTTGGAGTGGATGCGTAAACAACCTCGTGCACGTGGTACCAAACAAAAGGCTAGGGTTGATGCGTTTTACGAAACCAAAGAAAAAGCCAGCCAGAAAATGGAAAACAAAAAGGTTGAGCTTGACATGAAAATGCAACGACTTGGAGGTAAAATAATTGAATTACACCACGTTAACAAGTCATTTCCTGATTTAAAAGTTATTGATGATTTTAGCTACATGTTTCGCCCAGGCGAGCGTGTGGGTATTATTGGCAAAAATGGTGTTGGTAAAAGCACGTTTTTAAATACCATTATGGAGCTAGATGCTCCTGATAGTGGGCATATTAGCAAGGGCGATACGGTAATTTATGGTTACTACTCGCAAAAAGGTTTAGAGATTAAAGAAGACAAGCGTGTGCTTGAAGTAGTTAAAGATATAGCCGAATTTGTAGAATTGGGCAGGGGCGAGCAGGTTACCGCTACACAATTGTGTAAACGCTTTTTGTTTGATGATAAAATGCAACACACTTTTGTAAGTAAACTAAGTGGTGGCGAACGCAGAAGGCTGTTTTTATTAACGGTACTGATTAAGAATCCAAACTTTTTAGTATTGGATGAGCCTACAAACGACCTTGATATTCAAACCTTAAATGTGCTTGAAGACTTTTTAGAAAGTTACAAAGGATGTTTGGTAATTGTTACCCACGATAGGTATTTTATGGATAAACTGGTAGATCACTTGTTTATTTTTGAAGGTGAAGGTAAAATTCGCGACTTTAATGGCAATTACCAAGATTATTTGGATGAGCAGGAAGAAAAACGTCAAGAAGAAAAATTGGCCCAACTTTCACCCAAAGCAGCTAAAGTTGAAACTCCTGAACCTGCTGCTACTGCAGTTACAGCACCTCAGCCTACAAAGCGCAAGCTAAGTTTTAAAGAGCAGCACGAATTAGATACACTTAATAAAGATATTCCAGCGTTGGAAGCCCAAAAAACAACCATTAACGCTAAGTTAGCGGCTGGTAGCAATAACCACGAAGAACTAATAGAATGGAGCAAAACCATTGAAAGCATAAACGCCCAACTTGACGAAAAAGGAACGCGTTGGCTTGAGTTGAGTGAATAACGGAGAAAATTAAAAATTAAAAATTCGAAAAGGAGAGCGTAGAGGAGAGCGTAGAAATAAAGAATAATGAATTCTGAATATCGAATAATGAAATTAAGAAAACTCATTAACCTAAAGTTCTCTTTCGGATTTCGTGCTTAGAAACGTAGTTCAGCGTAGCTAATTTCGTATTTTTCTACTAATATTATAGTTAGAAGCTTCATTAAACCATTAAGTTATACTTCCCGTTTCGGATTTCGTACTTAGAAACGCGGTTCAGCGTAGCTAATTTCGTATTTTTCTACTAATATTATAGTTAGGAGCATAATTAAACCATTAAGTTAAACTTCCCGTTTCGGATTTCGTACTTAGAAACGTAGTTCAGCGTAGCTAATTTCGAATTTCTCACTTGGTTAACTCAAACTCACTTACCCAATTTAATTTGCCAAGTAGGGTAGTGCGTTTAAATGAAGTTAGTTTTGTGTATGCCATTGCAGTAAGTATTTATATTGATTTTACAATAATGTGCCGTATAAAGTGCCTTAAATAGGTTTTTACTTTATGCGGCTTTTTCATGCTATTTTTGGCCTATTTGGCAGCAAATACAAATGTTAAGTAAATCAACAGGTGTATTGTAGAGTTATTTACATAGGTTAATTTGCATAAAATATGCATACATACTTTACTATTATTCAAATACTTATGTATAATAATATGAAGTAAAACTACATGTGTATTATTAACATTTGTTTTGCATGTTATTAACAAAAGTAAATAAGACTAAACATTTGTTTATCTTCGTATTTACAATTGTTTTTAATGAACATTAGCATATTAATTACCAATAAGTTACATAAATGGACGAACTTAACAAACGTATAGTAGAGATTATGGTGCGGTTTAACCACTCTAAATCATCATTAGCAACAGAACTTGGCGTATCGTTGCCGCTTATAACCCACATAACTACAGGTCGTAATAAGCCAGGAATTGAACTATTACAGCGGGTATTACAACGTTTTAATGATGTTGACCCTATGTGGTTGCTGTTAGGCGAAGGAAATATGCTTAAAGAACAGCCTAAACAAGTAGATACTACACCAGTTTTGGTTAAAATAAATGAACTTAATGGATTAATAAATAATGCTTTAGGTGCTAATAATACTACGTTGCAGTACCATAAACTATTGTTGGATGAAGTTCTTCATTTACAGGAAATGAGTATCCAAATTTCGCATGCAAACCAAGATTTGGAGCAATTAAAAAGCAAATTAGAGCTGATAAAAGAAGAGTTACGTAATATTTAAATAATAACTATATATTTTGTATTCTAATTATTTGATATGTAGCAATATAAAATTTTATTAGATGGATTTTTTTATAGTTTTACAATTCAAAATATTGAAGTAAAATGTTAGGCTAGCCAGTTTGTCATAACAAATGCACTTAGCAAAACCTATATTTGTTGAGCAAAAAACACATTCCATGAAAGACTTTAAAAAGTATTACCAGATAGAAGCTTCACCCGAAGAAGTATATGCAGCGTTAACTACTGAGGCAACAATTGAGCTTTGGACAGGCGATTCTGCAGAAATGAAACCAGAAATTGGCTCAGAATTTAGCATGTGGGATGGAAGTATTGTTGGAAAAATACTTGAATTAGAACCAGGTAAAAAGATTGTTCAGCAATGGTATTTTGGTGAGAATGAGACAGAAAACCCATCAATAGTTACCATAAAATTGCATGATGATGGTGGCGATACCTCTTTAGAATTACGCCATACCAATATACCTGACGAAGATTATGAAGATATTGTAGAAGGATGGAATGAGAATTACATGGCCGATTTGATTGATTTTTACGAAGAAGATTAACCAAACCTAACGTATTTGGCCGTTTTATTATAAAAATGATGCATATACACATTAAGCATATGGTTTGCCAGCGTTGTGTGCAAGCTGTAAAAACCGAATTTGAAAGACATGGTTTAAATCCAACTCAAATTACTTTGGGTGAGGTAATTATACCTGAATATGAGCTGCCAGAAGATACTTTAGCTGCTTTAGACAAAGGTTTGGTTATCCTTGGTTTTGAGCGAATTGATGATAAAAAATCATGGTTAATTGTTCAGGTTAAGTCATTTATTGTTAACCAAATACATCATAGTAACCAAGATTTAAAAATAAATTGGAGTGATGCCTTAAAAAATCATGTTAACTACGATTATAACTCTTTAAGTGCCTTATTTTCATCTGTTGAAGGTATTACCATCGAACAGTATATTATTAGGCAAAAAGTAGAATTGGTAAAAGAATTACTAATTTATAACGAGTTAACGCTGAGCGAAATTGCTAATAATTTGGATTATAGCAGTGTGGCACATTTATCAAACCAATTTAAAAAAGTTACTGGCTTAACTCCCACAGCCTTCAAAAAAAATCATTCCAATGCCCGAAAACCTTTAGATAAGGTTTAGCCTATAATTTTACAAAAAGATTTAAAACTTTGTAATACTTGTGCGGCTATTTAGGTGCAACTTTGCTGCTCTTAAATAGTAATCATAATGAGTAACAAAGACCATATACATAAAACGTTTCCCATACTAGGCATGAGTTGTGCAGCATGCGCAGTTAGTGTAGAGAGTATGCTTAAAAGCACTGCTGGTGTTGCAGATGCAGGTGTTAATTATGCCAATCAAACGGCTTGGG
The DNA here is from genome assembly GCA_034676125.1 of Bacteroidia bacterium. GTDB lineage: Bacteria > Bacteroidota > Bacteroidia > UKL13-3 > UKL13-3 > UBA6183. The sequence goes on along the minus strand of JAUCCO010000069.1, from coordinate 3,159 downwards.
TAGATGTAACAGAAGGTTTGGACCTAAACACCTTAAAAACAGCAGTTCAATCAGTTGGATATGATATGATTATATCTGAAGATAATGCGCAAGAATTACAAGAAGAAGCACAAACAAACCACTATAATTTACTAAAAAAACGCACCATTTGGGCGGGTATTTTAACTTTTCCGGTTTTTATAATTGGGATGTTTTATATGGATATGCCTTACGGAAACTGGATTTCGATGGTATTAACAGCTCCGGTTGTTTTTGTAATTGGCAAAGACTTTTTTATAAATGCCTATAAACAAGCTAAAAATGGTAAATCAAACATGGATTCGTTGGTAGCACTTAGCACATCCATTGCCTTTGTTTTTAGTGTGTTTAATACCGTTTTTCCAGAATTTTGGCACAAACAAGGACTTCATGCACACGTATATTTTGAGGCTGCTTCGGTTATTATTACCTTTATTTTATTGGGTAAATTGCTTGAGGAAAAGGCAAAATCAAATACCTCATCGGCTATTAAAAAACTAATGGGTCTTCAACCCAAAACAGTTGTCGCATTAATTAATGGAAACGAGCAAGTTATACCTATAAAAGAAGTTAAAAAAGATTATATTTTAATTGTAAAACCAGGTGAAAAAATTGCTGTTGATGGTGTAGTAACCGAAGGTGTTTCGTTTGTAGATGAAAGCATGATAACTGGTGAACCTTTAGCTGTTGAAAAACAAGCTGATGCAACAGTTTTTGCAGGCACCATTAACCAAAAAGGTAGTTTTAAGTTTAAAGCCCAAAAAGTTGGAGCTGAAACCTTGTTGGCTCAAATTATTAAAACCGTTCAAGATGCCCAAGGATCTAAAGCGCCCGTTCAAAAATTAGTCGATAAAATTGCAGGGATATTTGTTCCAATAGTTATCATTATTGCAATAATAACCTTTACAGCTTGGATGATTTTTGGTGGCGAAAACGCTTTTACACATGCTTTATTAACTTCGGTTACGGTGCTGGTAATTGCTTGCCCATGTGCATTAGGATTGGCCACACCCACAGCAATTATGGTAGGCGTGGGCATTGGTGCCGAAAATCATTTACTTATAAAAGATGCCGAAAGTTTAGAACTGGCACACAAAATAAATGTTATTATACTAGATAAAACAGGTACAATTACCGCTGGCAAGCCAAGTGTTACACAGGTTTTTAGGGTTGATGGATTTACCGATATACACCAAAAAGTATTGGTTAGTTTAGAGAAAAAATCTGAGCATCCATTAGCTGATGCAGTAGTAAATTATTTTGAACAAACAGATTTAGTTTCACTCACAAACTTTGAAAGTGTAACAGGAAAAGGAGTGAAGGCCAGTTTTGAAAACCAAACCTATTTTATTGGTAATAAGTTGTTAATGGAAGAAAATGGCATAACAATAAACGACAATTACACTAAAAATGCCGAAGACCTGCAACATAAAGCGCAAACGGTGGTGTATTTTGCCAATAACAAGCAATTATTAGCCTTAATAGCCATTGCCGATACCATTAAAGCCACATCAAAAGAAGCCATAAAAAAGCTGCAAAGTATTGGTGTTGATGTTTATATGCTTACAGGCGATAACCAACAAACTGCAGCTGAAGTTGCCAAGCAAGTAGGAATAACTCAATTTAAAGCAGAAGTGTTGCCATCTGATAAAGCACAGTTTGTAAAAGAGTTACAGCAAAAAGGCAAAATTGTGGCAATGGTAGGCGATGGTATAAATGATAGTGAGGCATTAGCTACTGCAAATGTAAGCATAGCAATGGGCAAAGGCTCTGATATTGCAATGGATGTAGCCAAAATTACCATTATTAATTCCGATTTGCAGCAAGTGTATAAGGCTATTGTTTTATCAAAAAATACGGTTTCAACTATTCATCAAAACCTATTTTTTGCCTTTATTTATAATGTAATTGGTATACCACTTGCGGCTGGCGTATTATATGCGTACAACGGATTTTTACTCGACCCAATGATTGCTGGTGCAGCCATGGCGCTAAGCTCAGTGTCGGTGGTTAGCAATAGCTTACGATTAAAATTAAGGAAGTTATGATGATATATTTAGTTGTGTTTTTTGTGGTTTTTATACTCTTGGTTTTTATATGGCCAAGTTATTTAGTGTATCAACGTACTGGTTTAAACCCATTTTTGTTTGGTAAAAGCAATTCGGTAAACGATTTTGCTGGTAATTGCATGAAATGGATAATTGCAATCGTATTTATACGGTTGATGATTGGTTTGTTTATGCCTGAACTTGCATTGAAACTAGGTAAACTTGAGTTTTTTAGCCAACGTTATTTAACAAACACAGGTTGGGTAATGTTACATTTAGGTTTAATATGGAGTACGATTGCTGTTTTGCAAATGGGTAACTCGTGGCGTGTAGGTATTAACACCCAGCTAAAAACCACATTAACTCATAAAGGATTGTTTAAAATATCTCGTAATCCTTCGTTTTTAGGCATGTTAGTTACTCTTTTAGCTGTATTTTTAATAATACCTGATGCAATCACGTTTTGCAGTTTTGTAACGGCTATAATTGTGCTACAAGTTCAGGTAAGGCTAGAAGAAGACTATTTAACTAAAACACACGGAAAAAGATATTTAGATTATTTAAACACAGTACGAAGATGGATTTAATCAATAAATTAAAAAAAGATATGACAGATTATAAATTTAAAACAAACATGAAATGTGGCGGATGCATAGCCACCGTAACTCCATTTTTAGCTAAAGTAGCTGGAATTGAAAAGTGGGAGGTAGATACCGCAAGTGCTGATAAAGTACTTACCGTTACAGGTAATTTAACAGATACTTCAACTATTGAAAATGCTGTAAAAGAAGCTGGATTTACAATAGAGAAAATAGGGTAGAAACAACAAACAAAAAAGCCACCGACAATTCGATGGCTTTTTTTGGGTTTATGGTGTTGGTAATATTAGTTGGTAGTAACTTCCTCTTGAAACTAATAAATTTCCATCATTTAGAGGGAAAAACCTAATATCAAAAGGAGTTACTTTTAATCGCGTAAAACTTGGATTATCTAGGCTTGATGAATAATAAACTTCAACATTACTAGTGTAGGTAATATAAAATTTATCGTTTTTTACATAGAACTCGTAGGCACGAAGGTTTGGTATAGGCAT
>JAUCCO010000068.1:0-17647 GCA_034676125.1 Bacteroidia bacterium | reverse complement strand
TTCCAGGAATATCGCGAAACTGTCTGCGTACTTCTTGCACCATATCCATAGCAGCTTTACCAACCGCTTGTATACATAATGCCGAGAAAACAAATGGTATCATACCACCTACAAATAATGCGGCAAGCACAGGAGCTTTATAAATATCAATTGCAGAGATTCCAGCAACACCAACAAATGCAGCAAATAATGCCAACGATGTTAATGAAGCCGAAGCAATAGCAAAACCTTTACCAGTAGCAGCGGTTGTGTTACCTACAGCATCTAAATTATCTGTACGCTCACGTACTTCTGGTGGTAATTGACTCATTTCTGCAATACCACCTGCATTATCTGCAATTGGTCCAAATGCATCAATTGCTAATTGCATAGCAGTAGTTGCCATCATACCAGCAGCAGCGATAGCTACACCATACAAACCTGCAAAATGATACGACAACATTATACCAGCAGCTAAAGTTAAAATAGGTATTACTGTTGATTTCATACCAACTGATAAACCACCAATAATATTAGTAGCATGTCCAGTTGATGATTGTTTGATGATAGATAAAACTGGCGCCTTACCCATTGCAGTATAATATTCGGTAACAATACTCATAATTGCACCTACTACAGTTCCAACTACAATTGCCATAAATACATCTAGTTTAGTAAACTCGTATCCACGCATGTTTAACACTTCTGGCAACATCCAATCTACTATAAAATAAGATGCAATAACAGTAAGAATCATTGATGACCAATTGCCTAAATTTAATGCATTTTGCACACTAGAACTATCATCTTTTATGGTTACAAACCATGTTCCTACAATAGAGAAAACAATACCCAAACCACATATAACCATTGGTAATAAAATTGGCGACATTCCACCAAAATTATCAACCACTGAAATTTCTTGTCCTAGTACCATGGTAGCTAAAATTGTAGCCACATACGAACCAAATAAATCGGCACCCATACCAGCCACATCACCCACGTTGTCGCCCACGTTATCTGCAATAGTTGCAGGATTACGCACGTCATCTTCAGGTATGCCAGCTTCTACTTTTCCTACTAAATCTGCACCCACATCCGCAGCTTTGGTATAAATTCCTCCACCTACACGCGCAACTAATGCAATCGACTCAGCACCTAAAGAGAAACCTGTTAACACTTCAACAGCTGTTCTCATGTTAATTAAACTCACTGAACCATCTGCACCAATTACATCAAAGTAAGATAGGAATACAATAAATAACCCACCTAAACCTAGTACTGCTAAACCTGCTACACCAAGTCCCATTACGGTACCACCAGTAAACGAAACTTTTAAAGCTTGTTTTAAACTGGTACGTGCAGCTTGTGTTGTTCTAACGTTTGCTTTGGTAGCTACCCTCATTCCTATATATCCAGCTACTGCAGAAAATACAGCACCAATAATAAAGGCAATAGAAATAACCCAGCTAGAGTGAATGGGTTTACCATTAACTTCATGTATGGTTCCTGAGTAAGCTAATAATGCGGCTGCTATTACCACAAAAATGCTTAATACTTTCCATTCGGCTTTTAAAAATGCCATTGCTCCATCGGCAATATAGCCGGCTAATTCTTGCATGTTTTTATCACCTGCATCTTGCTTGCTAACCCAAGCACTTTTTACGGCCATTACAATTAGGCCAAGAATCCCTAGTGCGGGAACTAAGTAAATAATGTTTTCCATCTACAATGTAATTTGTTTAGTATAAATTTGATATTATGACAAAAATATAATTAAATTCCATTTTTAAAAGTCGTTCGTTTAAACTAGCTAAAATGAAAAAAATATTAATGGCCCTTTGTTGCTCAATTTGTGCATTAAATAGTGTACATGGTCAAGGTATTAATGGTGTTATTGGTGCCGAGTCGGGTATGTTGGGCGGGGTTAACAGCTTGCTGTCCAATGCGTTTTCGGTTGTAAATAATCCTGCTGCAATTACTGACTTAAAAAAATGGCAAACCGGAGTGTATGGTGAAAAACGTTTTGGACAAAAAGAATTGGGTACAACAAATTTTAGTGTTGCGGTGCCAAATAAGTGGGTAGATTTTGGTGCAGCGGTAAATATTTATGGGTTTGATAAGTTTAGTCAACAGCGATTTATTGTTGCTGCATCAAAAAAATTAGCCGAAACTTTTTCATTAGGCGTGCAAATTAATTACTTAAATACAAGCATAAACGAGTATGGAAATGCAGGTGCTTGGGTGCTTGGTGCGGGGGTAATTTATCAACCTATAAAAACAATTAAAGTTGCCTTTATGGTGTTTAATCCAAACCAACAACAACTTAGTAATAAAGTAAGCGATAAAGTGCCAACTTATGCAAGATTTGGTGTTAAATATTCGGTTAACGAAAAAGTAGATGTACTTGCCGAAGCTGAACAAGCTTTAGCGCAAAAAACAATATTTAGAGGAGGCTTAAAATATAATATCAATAAGCATATTGGATTTGCAGTTGGTGCATCATCTCAGCCTATATTATTTAGTTTTGGGGCTACCTTTAGTACCCATAATGTTGGGGTTGATTTTGCAGCACAAGTACACCAAGTTTTAGGTGTAATTCCTCAGTTTAGTTTACGTGTACCTTTGGCTAATTAATGTTAAATATGCAGCTACTTAAAACATATTTATTAATTGGGTTGATGCTTTTTTGTGGTGCAATAAGTTATGCCCAAAATACCAAAGAAACCGATGAAAAAGTTATTGCCGATTTACTGGAACGCTTAATTGAAAATACCGAAGCCACGCTTGATTATACCGATTTGCAAGATCAATTGGAGCAATACAACCGCAATAAATTAAATTTAAATAAGGCCAGTCGTGAGCAATTACAACGGCTGTTTTTTTTAGAGGATAATCAAATTAGTACCATCATACAACATCGTTTAGTTTATGGTGATTTTTTAAATATATACGAGTTGCAAACCATCACCGCACTTGATGAAATAACCATTTATTACCTAACTTATTTTGTTACTGTTGATGAAAATTGGCGCGAGGATCAAACCCCATTTAAACAAATGCTGGCCAAAGGCAAACACGAAATTATAGGTTTGTATGATACCGAATTACAACAACGCGAAGGTTATAAAAAAGAAAGGGCTGATGCTGGTAAATCATATTATTTAGGGAGCCAAGATAGATACGTATTTAGGTACAGATTTAGTTATGGCAATAGGCTTACATTTGGCTATACTGGCGAGAAAGATATGGGCGAACAGTTTGGAAATGGTGCGCAACAAAACGGATTTGATTTTAACTCGTTTCATTTTTATTACCGTCCGCGAAAAACTATAATTAAAACCATTGCATTAGGCGATTACCAAATAAATTTTGGACAAGGATTAACTTTTGCATCAGGGTTAGCAGCTCGTAAAAGTGCATTTGTAATGAATGTGCGAAGAAGCTACGCACCAATTAGGGCCTTTAGATCACTTAACGAAAATGAGTTTTTACGCGGAGCAGCTGTAACTTTGGGTGGTAAAAAATGGCAAGCAGTTTTGTTTGAAAGTGGCAAATACATCAGCACAAATTTTAATGCTGCTGATACGTTGCAAGGCGATGATATTTTTAGTAGTGTAAGTTTAACTGGCTTGCACCGAACGGCAAGCGAAACAGCCAAGCGTTTAAATGTTTTTCAAACCATTTATGGAGGCAATGTAAGGTGGGTTTTAAATAGGGGACATATTGGTTTTACACATACCCAAACCAATTATGATGTAGCATTTTTGCCGGGTGATAAACCTTATCAATTGTATAATTTTAGTGGAAAAAACTTAGGCAATTCTGGTATAGATTATAATTTACAATGGCGCAATTTTAACTTTTTTGGTGAAGGAGCTCGTAGTTCAAATAATGCTTATGCATTTACATCGGGCATGTTAATTTCGCTTGATGCTAATTTAGATGCGGTGATATTGTACCGTAATTATGCTAAAGATTATCAAACCACTTTTGCAAACTCATTTGCAGAGAACAGTGATACACGCAACGAACAAGGTATATATAGTGGTATTACTTTAAGGCTAAACCGTAAATGGTTAATTAATACATATATTGATTTGTACCAAAGTAAATGGTTACGTTATTTGGTTGATGGACCAAGTAATGGGTTTGACTTTTTAGGCGAATTGCAGTATTTACCTTCACGCTCTGCACAATTTTATGTTAGGTTTAAACAAGAAATTAAAAGCAAAAATCAAAGCGGTGCTAAAGAAAGATTAGATTACTTAAGTGCGCAAAGTAGAAACGTGTACAGGTTTAATGCACAATATAAAGTAGCTTTAAACTTAAGTGCCAAAAGCCGTATTGAGGTGGTAACTTATAGCGATGATATTAAAAAAAATCAAATAGGTACATTGTTACTGCAAGACATAAATTGGAGTTCGCCTCGTAAAAAAGTAAACCTTATTTTTAGGATGGCTTATTTTACGGTTGATGATTATAATGCCAGGGTATATGCTGCCGAAAATGATGTGTTGTATCAATATTCGGTTCCGTTGTATCAAAATAGTGGAGTGAGATATTATTTGGTGGCGCGTATAAAAATTAACCGTAAACTTGATTTATGGTTTAAATACAGCGAAACTAAATACAGCAACGTAAATAAAATTAGCAGTGGATTAGAGCAAATTAATGGCAACACAATGACCGATTTTAGGGTGCAATTTAGGTTAACCCTTTAATAGTGTATGCAATTGCAATTTACCTGATAAATATTCTACCAAAATGTGGTGTATAAATGTACATTTGCCGCAAGTTATCACAACGTTATAATGGATATTTTCGAAAAACTACAAAAAAAAGCAGGTCCACTAGGACAACATGCCGATGATGCTTACGGCTATTATATGTTTCCTCGTTTAGAAGGAGCAATTGGTCCACGTATGACTTTTCGTGGAAAAATGATGTTAAACTGGAGCTTAAATAATTATTTAGGTTTAGCAAATCATCCAGAAGTACGTAGGGCTGATGCCGATGCTGCTGCCGAGTTTGGTTTAGCTTATCCAATGGGTGCTAGAATGATGAGTGGAAACTCTGTTTTTCATGAGCAATTGGATAGAGAGTTGGCTGAGTTTGTTGATAAAGAAGATGCCGTATTATTAAACTACGGTTATCAAGGTATGGTTAGTGCAATTGATGCACTGGTTGATAGACATGATGTGATTGTGTATGATGCCGAAAGCCACGCTTGTATTGTAGATGGTGTGCGCTTACACATGGGCAAACGCTTTTTATACAAACACAATGATGCTGCAAGTTTAGAAACACAATTAATACGTGCTAAAAAATTAACTGACGAAACCGGTGGTGGGATTTTAGTAATTACCGAAGGCGTTTTTGGAATGACAGGTTCGCAAGGTAACGTTGCAGAAATTATTGAGTTAAAAAAGAAATACGAATTTAGATTATTTGTAGATGATGCGCATGGTTTTGGTTCAATTGGCCAAGGTGGAAAAGGAATTGGTTTTGAGCAAAATTGTAATGATGGCATTGATATTTACTTTGGCACATTTGCAAAAAGTATGGCTTTAATTGGCGGTTTTGTTGCTGCTAAAAAAGAAGTAATAAAATACTTACGTTATAATTTACGTTCGCAAATTTATGCCAAAAGTGTTCCTATGCCAATTGTAAAAGGAGCATTAAAACGATTGGAGTTAATCCGTAATCATCCTGAATATAAAGAGCAACTTTGGACCATCGTTCGTGCTTTGCAAGGTGGTTTAAAAAGTGCAGGTTTTGATATGGGACAAACCAATACTATGGTTACACCTGTAATGCTAAAAGGTACAGTAGGTGAAGCTACAGGAGTAGTTCATGATTTACGCGAAAACCACGGTATTTTTTGCTCGGTTGTAGTGTATCCTGTAATACCAAAAGGAATGATATTATTGCGTTTAATACCTACAGCAGTGCATACTTTGGCCGATGTAGAAGAAACCATTAATGCATTTAGTGCAATACGTAGCAAATTAGAAAGCGGTGCATATAACATGGCACAAGGTATTGTAGCTATGGGCGAACAACATTAAAAAATAATTGATTTATTTAAACAGTCTCGAAGTTAAATTCGAGACTGTTTTTGTTTTAGGGCAAAATTATGACTAGATATATTTTATATGTTATTATTGCGATTCTATAAGCTAGTTGACACTAACTATATGTAAACATATAGTAATAATATGTCTTCTAGTGAGCTAATAATATTTGTACCAACAACCTTTTAGGGTTGGTAATTTTCTTAGTTTTCAACTGTTTAAACTAGCTTTTTAAACTATTCTCATTTTATTTATTTTGTATTACAAATTAAAAGCATTTGATTTGATATTTATAAACGCTTAAGTAGTTCTGCATTAGAACTACCACAATAATAAAATACTCTCGGTTCACGGTTATGCATGTGGTGGAGTGATTGTTCGTGAGGTTGTGGTAGTTCTTTAAACGATTGCTTTATAGCCCTACGCGTTTTTTTAACCTTAATTAAACAGGAAAGGGGGCATCTTGTAAAATAGTTTATGAATATTGTATTAAGAGCTGGGGTGGCTACCATCCTTTCTTCAGTGGTTTTCTTTTTTACGCGGTCTTATGTAGAATCGGCTATGATGGAAATCAGTTCATGGAATGTTATTTTATTAGCAACAGGAGGGTTTGTATGCACGTTTTTACTTTTAATGATATGTGCTTTCATTCCTTACATGCTATTATTATTTGTGAGTATAGGTCGTAGATATGCCATGATAGAACTGTATGAAAACCTGAGCCAACAGTTAATTTATGCTTCGGTATTAGCTTTCACTTTTAAACCGAGAGAAATATTTTGGATCGCTCCAATGATAGCAGGGGCGATGGTTATAAATCAAATAAAGAAACAATCACAAAGTAAATAGAAAGAAAAAACGAGTTATTAATTGCTTAAATCAATAACCTATATGAAAGTAGACCAAAAGAGGGTTGAAGAAATGTCTTGGGAAATACTCAAGCTAATGCGAAGAGATGATAGCTCTATAATACTTGGTATAAAGGATATTTTAGAAGTCTCTCCACGCAATAATAGCTACTTAGTTAATTCTGTGTTTTACGAAATGAAACAAACAGGTTTGGTAAAAGACGCTATTCTAAATGATATTGACCTTGGGGTAAGTATTAGCGAAGACCATATTGAGCTAACCAAAGAGGGTTTAGCTATGGTTACAAGATTTAACACATATAGTAAGTTTCGTTATTACAAAAGAAAGAAGAGCTTCTTCAAAGCTATCTCTTCTAATTGGACAATAAATGGCGTAGTTTTCCTTTTGGCTTTTTTGGGTGGTGTTGTTAGTACAACAACAGACTGGCTTGGGTTTTCGTGGAAGGGGTTCAATTCAAAAAGCACCAAAAATAGTATCCAGTACCAACACCAAAAAACAGACTCCCCAACGCATAAGCAAGATACATCAGGCTTTCACGAAAGTATGCCCCTTCCTTAGTAGATAGATATTTTTTTGTTTTTTCGTGTTTTTGATTGGATCGCTATATTCAAATCGTGTATCTGATTGGCTAAGATCCAATGTGAATTTTTCATTTACGCTAATATACCTACTGTTATACGTAATGCCAAATTAATCGCATTTGAGTTATAAGTGATTACCGTTACATTACGGTCTGTCACCTGTATTTTATGTAATAAAATACCCATGCACTCTGGATTCTGAATTGGTTACAAAATTTATAAATGAAAAAACAATGAACCCAGTTGGTTCAAATGTTTATAAAAAAGAGGATAATTACTTCGACCCCAGCGGGGTCGCATATCTTCCATCATCATTGTATCAATTATTATTTAATCATCCTAGATTATTATTTACATTCAAAATCAATTGATAAAACATCTCTCAATTTATGCCACCCCGCTGGGGTTGGGAACTATTCTGTTGTGTTTTTTCTATAATAATATCATCCCTTCAGGATTGTTATGTACATCTACCTTTCCAACCTTTGCGCCTCCATACCGAACTTTGCGGTTACTTTAATTTTTTGAAACTGCGATTAGGTAGGAGAATTTCCATTTATTATAGTGAATAGGATATTTCTCTCCATAATTTGGATTAACAAAAACTACTTATATTCCTTAAAAACAAAAGCCCTTCGATATTATCGAAAGGATTTTTATATAATAGTAGTGTAGTTTTATTAGTTAATTGCAGTGTTTGGATCAGGCAATGTTCCTATTTCTCGCATGTAATTAAAATGTGATTTTAATGCACTCCATAACGATGGGTTTTCAAGATACGGAATGCCATACTCTTCGGCTGTTTGTTTTACAATATGTGATAGGGCAGGGTAGTGTACATGGCTAATTTTAGGAAACAAATGATGTTCTACCTGGAAATTTAACCCACCAATGTACCAACTTAATATTTTACTATTACGGCTAAAATTAACCGTAGTATTAAGTTGATGTATTGCCCAGTCGTTATCTATGATACCGTTTACAGGCATTGGATGTGCGGTTTCCTCAAGCGTGTGCGCCAACTGAAATACAGTTGTTAAAACAATACCCGCCACAAAATGCATCAATAAAAAACCACTTAGTATTTGTAAAACTGGAATATTAAAAACCATTATAGGCATTACAATTACAGCTAAAAAATAAAACAGTTTTATAAAAATAATTTTAATTAAAATACGCTTATTTTCACTCTTACTACCAGCGTTTACACCACTTTTGGTAAACTGTGCAAACTGAACAAAATCTTTAGCAAGCACCCAATAAAAGGTTAGCAATCCATAAAAAAACATGGCATAAATCCATTGAAATTTATGAAACCATTTAACCTTTGTATGAGGAGAAAATTTTAAAACCAAACGATCTTCTATGTCTTCATCTACATAAGTAATATTGGTGTAGGTATGGTGCAAAATATTGTGTTGTAGTTTCCAATTAAATACACTTCCACCAACTAAATTTAAGGTATGGCCCATTAAAAAATTAACAGTTTTGTTGGCAGAATAAGCACCGTGGTTTGCATCATGCATTACACTCATGCCAATACCTGCAAGGCTTAATCCCATTACAAACCAAAGTAAAAGCGATATGCCAAGTGATGGTGTAAAATATAATAAGGCTACAAAAGGTAAAATATAACCACCAAGTAAAACTGCTGTTTTTACTACCATGGTAGTATTAGCATATTTACTTTTTTGTTGCTGGTTAAAGTATTCATCAACCCTGGTTTTTAAAACCGAAAAAAATGGTGATTTATGTTTTGGAACGAACTTAACTTGTTGTTTTTGGTTCATTGTAATTATTGCAATAATTTGAAAATTTAAACTAATTAATGGCTACAATTTAGTTAACTAACAACTGTAATCTATAAAAGATTTGTCAGATTTATTCCCACAATAATTTATAGTGCTCATTTAGTAGCGGTAATACTTCGCTTTTGCTCACGTTTAATTCAATAGTTCCTTGCGAATAGGGGCCAATTTCGTATGGATTATATAGCCAAGTAATGCCTTCTTCAGTTAAAATAAAATTATCGTTTAGGTGAAATTGGTTGTCTTTAAACCAAAAACCAAGTTCATCCAAATCATCCTCAGGAGTCAATTCATTAGCTGTTCTAAAATCAGCTTCAGCTACACTTAATAATGTACTTAAACTTGTGTCGTTAAACATTTTTTTAAGTGTTAAAACTTCATGCTTAGGCTTATAAAAGTTGGTATAAATTGTAGAATACATACCATGCGCACCACCTGTGTAATCATCCATTTCTACACTTAAGCAGGCTGTGTTATTTGTTTGAAACGGCACAGTAATATTGGTTTGACTATACCAAGTGGCAGCTTCGTTTTTAAACTCCTTAACGTATGCTTCATACTCCGACATAAAGGTAAATTGTGTTTGTTCAAGTGTTAGACTTTTAGTTACACCAAATACATTGGTAATAATATCATTTAACTCTTTTGCTGCAGTTGTTTTATCTGTAAAAACAGGATAACTGTAGGTAATATGCGTGCAATTTGCCGAATCGATATTACAATTTTTGTATACTCTTTGTAAAGTAGTTACTTGATAGTTTAAAGTATCTGTATAGGTTTGCTTAGTAGGTTTACTACACGAAAATTCTACGGTGCCAATGGCAATAAGTAGTAGGATCAAACCAATTAATTGCAATTTTATTTTCATATAGAATATTTTATTAATGCATTGTTTAAACGTGCACAATTGCAAAATGTTTAAATATTTTAAAAGCTATTTTGTAATCGCTACGTATGTTTACGAATAAGTTTTTACAAAATAGCTTTTATTTAATCTATCAGGCTATGGTTTATTTTAATTGATAATCTAACCATTCAAAATAAACACGTTGCCATAAAATAGAATTTTGTGGTTTAGTTACCCAATGGTTTTCGTCAGGGAAGTATAAAAATCTACTCGGTATACCTTTTAATTGTGCTGCATTAAATGCTTCTTGACCTTGACCTAACGGAACCCTAAAATCTTTTTCGTTATGTATTACTAATATTGGGCTGTCCCAGTTTTGCACAAATTTATGGGGCGAGTTATCATAGTTTCTGCTACGTGGTGCTTGCCAATATGGACCTTTATTATCGTTGTTTGCAAAAAACATTTCTTCGGTAGTTCCATACCAACTTTCAATATTAAACATACCACAATGTGCAACAAAAGTTTTAAATCTTTTTTGATGATTACCAGCTAACCAATACACGCTAAATCCTCCAAAACTAGCGCCAACAGCAGCACGTCTTTCTTTGGCCACAAAAGTTTCTTTGCTCACTTCATCTATTGCACTTAAATAATCTTTCATACATTGGCCAGCGTAATCACCAATTATTGCATCATTCCACTCGGTGCCAAAGCCTGGTAATCCTCTGCGATTTGGTGCAACTATAATGTAGCCATTGTTTGCCATTAACTGAAAATTCCAACGGTAACTAAAAAACTGACTAACCATACTTTGTGGTCCACCTTGGCAATACAATAAAGTTGGGTAACGTTTACGGCTGTCAAAATCTGGCGGATAAATTACCCAAGTTAACATCTGTTTTCCGTCTGTTGTAGTTATCCATCTTTTTTCTACTTTACCTTGTTTTACATTACTCCAAATAGGTTGCGTAATAAACGTAATTTGTTTTTCTTCACCATTTTTTTGTATGTTAAATAACTCGGTAGGGTTACTCATGTTTTGGCGCGCACCAATTAGCGTGTATGCCTTTTCTGTACTGGCTAAACTAATGCTGGTGTAATCGTTATCACCCTTAGTTATTTGTTTGATTTCGCTGTATTCTGCACCACTTTTTTTAACTTTTTCGGTACTTGTAAATATGTTTTTTGCACCTTGATAATCTGCAATAAAAAACACTTGAGAACCATTTAATGCCCATGCAAAAGCGTTGGTTGTGTAATCAAAATCTTTGGTAATTTCTACTTCTTGTTTTGATGCAAAATAATGAACCATGATGCGGTTTTTATCTGACTCGTAACCAGCACGTCTCATACTTAACCAAGCAATCTTTTTTCCATCAGGACTAAATTGCGGTTCTCTATCATAACCGCTATTTAATTCGGTAATATTGGTTGATGATTTGGTTTCAACATTGTAAATAAAAATATCTGTATTGGTACTTACAGCACTTGGTGTACCTGTTAATTTCTTGCACGAAAAAGCTAATTTTTTCCCATCAGGACTCCAGCTCATTTCGTTTTCATCGCCAAATGGAGGTTCTGGTGCATGGTATTTTTCTTCACCCAAAATATCAATTGCTTCACCCACTATTGCACCATTTTGGTAGCCAACTACAAATGGATGATTATAAGTGTAATCACTCCATGCATCCCAATGGCGGTAATACAATCCTTCAATTACACGTGCTTTTACCAATGGTAAATCTGGGTACGATTCGGTAACCATTTCATCCAGTTTTACTTTGGCTATGTACATCAAATTGTTTAATGCGGGCGCATATTTATAACCTTCAATACCACCTTTAACTTGGGTAATTTGTATAATGTTGCTGCCATCTAAATTACATTCGTAAAGTTGTGCATCACCATCTTTTGCACTCATAAATGTAATACGTTGCCCATCTGGCCTGTATCTTGTATTAAATGCATTTAACTCTGGTTTTAAAATAATAACAGGTGTTCCTCCTACACTAGGAGTCATGTACAAGGTATTAGCGCCTTTATTGGTGGGTACATCAAAGTTTTTTACTTCAAATAAAACTTGTTTTCCATCGGGCGAAATATTGGGGCTACCTACGCGGCCTAATTGCCATAATGTTTCTGGAGTTAACCGTTGTTGCGCAAATGTTGTTTGCATGGTAAGCATAAGTAATAACGAGGTGTATATTTTTTTCATAATCTAAAATTGAAAAGTGTTTACACAAGCAATATATACACTTTTATTAAACTTTTAAAAGTGAAAGTTAATTTGCTGGGTATTGTTAGGCTTTAATAGTGCTGGCCTTAGCCTTAGTTTTAGTACAATTGTTGTGTATTTGCTCGTAAAAAAAGGGTTAACATATTTGCTATGCTAACCCTTTTTGGTATGTATTTTATAGTGTAGCTTATTCCACTACAAGTTTAGAAATTATGGTTTCTGTTATCAATTTGGAATGTACATAATACACGCCACTTGGCAATGTGTTAATGTTTATTACCATGTTATTGGTGTAATCATTTATGTTTAAAACAGCTATACCAATATTGTTGTAAATGGTAATTTTATCTACTATTTGGTTGCTATTAATTTGAAATGATTTAGTTGCAGGATTAGGAAATAAACTAATACTATTAACTGTTGATTTTTGATCTACACTCACCACTTTCGATACC
Organism: Bacteroidia bacterium; assembly: GCA_034676125.1. Lineage (GTDB taxonomy): Bacteria > Bacteroidota > Bacteroidia > UKL13-3 > UKL13-3 > UBA6183. The sequence continues at coordinate 4,791 of JAUCCO010000068.1, read as the reverse complement.
GTAAATTGATTGTTATAATCAACTTGTTTTATGCGGTAATACGCAATTTGGCTATTGTTAACATTGTTATCATTAAAAACATAACGAGTTGTATTTGTTTCAACTTTTACATTTTTAATTGTAGTAAAATCAACCCCATTTAAAGAACGTTGTACTTCAAAATTATTACCATTTTTTTGGTTGGTTACTTGCCAATTAATTTGGTTTAAAGTGTGGGTTAAATATTTAGCCGATACACTTATAAACGTAACAGGAAGCGCAGTTCCAGTACTTCCAACACTATAATAATGAATTCCACTACTTAAGTTATTAGCTGAATTGGTAAGCATAAATTCTGGTATTCCACCAGTTGATGTTGCAGCAGTAAAACTAGTAAATCCATCCCAAGTAGTATTGCTTCCATTTTGCCAATGAAATACAGCACTATTGTTTCTTGTAAAACCAGGTAGTTCATCAGCAGCATTCCAACCAACATTTATTGTTGCATTAATTACCGAATCTAATGGTTGAATGTACCATGTTTTATCAACCGAATTGCTTGTACTTTTACCTGAATTGGTTTGTGCATTTGTATAAACATTATTACGTACAGCAAGTTTAAAGCTAACCGCATTTGGGCTTGCGTGGGTAATACCTATGCGGTTGTTAGAAGTAGTTCCTATTCCAATTTCCGTTAAGCCTCCAGAAGGAATATTGGTAATTACAAAACCTGTTGTTCCGGTTTTTATGTAATTAAAATTGGTGTACATAATTTTAGTGTTGTGCAACAAGCCATCAACTTGCACATTTGCTTGGGCATTAATTGTAATGGTATCATCCACATACAAGGTAGTTCCGTTTTGTATAGTTAATTCGCCATTAATGTATAACTGGGCAAATAATAATGGGCTTGCCAGTAAACATAGCGCTGTTAAAAGTGCCTTCATATTATTTGTTTTCAAGCGCTTCTAAACGCAACATTAAACTTTTAATAATAGCTTCTTGGTCTTCAATTTTTTTGTTTAACTCTTGTACCGATTTTACCAATGGCACTACAAATTGTGCATAGCTTAAACTGTAATTATCTGTTGCATTTGTTGGTTTGTAAACACCATCAAAATTGTAATTAATTTTATTTGCGGCAGCTTCTACTTCTTGCGCAATAAAACCAGTATGCACTATTGCTGATGCAGCTTTGTAAGCCTCGGCATTTAATGGCTTAGCATTATTGTACTGGCTACTATTTTCATGCAATTTCTCTGTATTTAAAGTATAAGTAACAGGACGTAATTGCATAATAAACGCCAAGCCTGAAACATTTTCGGTTACATTTTCTTTAAATCTTCCATCGCTTAAAGTACCATAAGTACCTGCACTGCGCACGTTTGTTACATTTACATTACCCAAAGTTACTTGGTTATGGCCAACGCTAATTGCACCTGCTCCAATGCTTGTGGTGTTGTTTAACGAGTCGAAACTTACATCAGCACCAGTGCCTAATGCGGTGTTACTTTCGCCTGTGCGTAAAGTTAATAATGCAGTAGAACCAACAGCCGTATTTGAGCTAGAAGTAGCATTATATAAAGCAGTGTTACCTATTGCAGTATTTGTACTTCCGGTTGTATTAAAATATAATGCACCACTACCAATAGCAGTATTTAGAGCGCCTGTTAAATTACCATACATAGTAGATGTTCCAATTGCAGTATTTGCACCACCTAATGTATTTAAATATAATGCATTGCTACCTAAAGCAGTGTTCGAACTTCCTTGTGTATTAGTAATTAATGCATTTGCACCAATTGCAGTGTTTGATGAGCCAGTAGTATTAGCATATAATGCACTGCTACCAATTGCCGTAAGTGATGAGCCAATTGTATTGGTGTATAATGCATTTGCACCCATACCAACATTTGATGAACCTGTACTATTAAATCGTAAGCTGTTTGTACCTATGGCACTATTTGAAGTACCACTTGTAAGCGAGCTTAAACTATTAAAACCAATTGCCGAGTTTCCATCGCCTGTTGCAACTGCGCCACCAGCGTTCGAGCCCATAAATATATTTGCTTTTACTTGGTCTATAATTCCTGATTGTACATTGTTTACCCTAAAATATAAAGGCATGGTATCAGTTGTTCCAATAAAATATCCAGCAGGGTTGCCGCTATTACCAGTTAAACTCCATCCACCTAATTGGGTTACCCAACTAAGTTGTCCGTTTCCGTTATTACTTAATACTTGGCCTGCATTGGCTTGGGTTGATGGAAAATTATAAGCTACGTTGTTAATTCTTTTGATGTTACCAACGGTATCTACCTGAAATTGAGAAGTTGTTCCAACCGAAAATTTAGATACTGGAGTTGTGGTTCCTACGCCAATGTTTTGAGCTGATAAGTTTGATGCAAGCGCAAATAATGCTGCAATTGCTAATTGTTTTTTCATTTTGTTTAGTAAGTTTAATACATTTAAAAGCTGTAAAACTACTTCATATTTTGGTGTAGGCTGGCTAATAACTTGCCTTTTATATAGGCAGTTGTATTTGCGGGGTAACTTGTTTGGTTAATGAGATTGTTGTTGGAAATGTGGTGTTTTATATGTTATGTTTGTTTTAATGAAGCGTATAACAATTATTGCTTTAATGGTAACTGGGTTTACTATTGGCACATTAAGCAGCTGTTCTAAGGATGAAACTAGCAGCAGCAGCAAAACAACGACAACTGATGCTAGAGATTTAGCAGTGGGTACTTATTCGGGCTACTCAATGGTAGTATTTGATGGCCAAACTTCAAGTGATACAACTTCAATAACTGTTACAAAGGGCCCCAATAAAACTTTGCTTATCAATGGCAATACTGTAACCAGTGATGTAGTTGTTAATGGAAGTGATTTGAGTGGTAATATTCCTGCACAAAATATTAAAGATGAAGATGGTAACACAACTGGTATTGAAGGAGAGGGCGCTAGTAATAAGCAGTTTTCTTTTGTTGCATCTTCAAAGACGTTGTTTTTTTCTGTTAAATTTACTGATGGTCCATTGAGGACTGCTAGACTAACCTTTTCTGGTGTTAAAAAATAAACATCAACAAAACAAAATTTTTAAAATACCGCTAATTTTTGGCGGTATTTTTTTTGGGAAATAATTTAACTTATGCTGAGTTTTTAACTATTTCTCAACATTAATTGCTTTAAATTTATTAAACCATCTTTAAAGTCTAATTATTGTAGCTGGTTGGATATCAAAAAATGAATTTGTTTTTACTACGCATAATTTTTTTCATTATCATCAATTCTCAATCAACCCCAAACTGAGTAATTACAATTTGTTTAATTTTTACTGCTTTTTCAAAATGGTCAAACTTATGTTCCATTATCCACCAATGTGCTACATCAAGCAATAATTGCGGGTTATCGTTTTTGTTTTTAAAAAATGCGTAAAATGAAAGTCCTACGTTTGTACCTTTTGCTAAAACTTTAGCATCGCACACTTCAATTATTTTTTTGCAAATTTCTTTGTTCATAGTATTAGGGTTGATAACTTTTTTCATCAAAAAAAAGCAATAAAAAACCCCTAATTAAAGGGGTTTAGGTAGTTTTAAGAGCTGTTGTAGCCCCATCAGGACTCGAACCTGAGACCTACGGTTTAGAAAACCGGTGCTCTATCCAGCTGAGCTATAGGGCCGTAAATTAAATTGGTGTTGTACTTCTTTAATTTAAAGGGATGCAAACTTATATTAATTTAACAGTTTATGCAAATAATTTTCTTAAATTTACCCCACAATTTTTTTAATGATACCTCGCAATAAAATAGATGAAATAGTTGATGCTGCCCGAGTAGAAGATGTGGTGGCCGAATATGTAACCCTTAAAAAACGAGGAGCAAATTTAACAGGCCTGTGTCCTTTCCATCAAGAAAAATCGCCATCGTTTAGTGTATCACCAAGTAAAGGCATTTATAAATGCTTTGGTTGTGGTAAAGCAGGCAATTCGGTTAATTTTATAATGGAAATTGAGCAGCTAAATTATATTGATTCGCTAAAGCACCTTGCTAGTAAGTATAATATAGAATGGCCTCAGCAAGAAATTTCGCCTGAAGAGTTAGTTGAAGAAAAACGTAAATCGAGCGAACGTGAAAGTTTGCAAATAGTAAATAATTTTACCGAAAAATATTTTGCCGACATCTTATTAAATGATGATGAGGGTAAAGCAATTGGCCTAAGTTATTTTGAAGAGCGTGGCTTTAGACCCGAAACAATTGAGAAGTTTAAACTAGGTTATGCCAAAGAAAGTTGGGATAGCTTGGCAACTGCTGCCACAAGTGGTGGTTATAATATTGAGTTTTTTAAACTTGGTGGTTTAGTAAAACAAAACGATCAAGGTCGCGTGTATGATGCTTACCGCAATAGGGTTATTTTTCCAATTCACTCCATAAGTGGTAAACCAATTGCATTTGCGGGTAGGTATTTAATTAAAGATCCTAAAAGTCCTAAATATGTAAACTCGCCCGAAACACCGTTATATCATAAAAGTAACGAGTTATATGGGTTGTATTTTGCAAAACAAACCATTAGCAAAAGCAACTTAGTTTATTTGGTTGAAGGCTATACCGATGTAATTAGTTTGCATCAATCAGGTATTGAAAATGTGGTGGCATCATCTGGTACTTCGCTTACTGATGGGCAAATTAAATTAATTAAACGATTTACAGATAATGTATGTGTACTTTATGATGGCGATGCTGCTGGTATAAAAGCTTCGTTACGTGGTACAGATATGTTGCTTGAAGCAGGTTTAAATGTAAAAATTATTTTA